>NZ_JVIQ01000017.1:0-132876 GCF_001072745.1 Streptococcus sp. 400_SSPC
TGCGGAGGTGGGACAACGAAATCGAATTCTAACGAATTACCGATTTCTGTCCCACTCTCTTTTAATACAAGAAAAAGACGAGAAATCTCTCGTCTTATTCTTGTTCGATTAGTTTACGAAGTTCAACAATGCCAAGAAGCTTTCTGGATCAAGTGATGCACCACCAACAAGAGCTCCATCAACGTCTGGACAAGCCATGTATTCAGCAACGTTTTCAGGTTTCACTGAACCACCGTATTGAACACGTACTTTGTCAGCTACTTCTTGACCGAAGTCAGCAGCTACAACGTCACGAACAACTTTACACATTTTTTGTGCGTCGTCTTGTGAAGCTGATTTACCAGTACCGATCGCCCAGATTGGCTCGTAAGCGATAACTGATGCAGCAACTTGATCAGAAGTCAAACCAGCCAAAGCAGCAGATACTTGAGCACCTACGAATTCAGCCGCTTTACCAGCTTCGTAAGTTTCAAGACTTTCACCACAACAGATGATTGGAAGCAAACCATTAGCAAAGATAGCTTTTGCTTTTTTGTTGATGTCTTCGTCTGTTTCGTGGAAGTAGTCACGACGTTCTGAGTGACCGATTACCACGTAGTCCGTACCGATTTCTTTCAAAACTTGTGGGCTAGTTTCACCAGTGAAGGCACCAGCGTTTTCAAAGTAACAGTTTTGAGCAGCAACTTTAAGGTTTGAACCTTTAGCAGCAGCAAGAACAGTTGTCAAGTCAAGTGCAGGAGCTGCAATCCCAGCTTCAACAAGATCAGATGAAGGAAGTCTTGATGCTACTGCTTCAACAAATGCTTTTGCTTCTTCTGGGTTTTTGTTCATTTTCCAGTTACCAGCAATAAATGGTTTACGTGACATTTCACATACCTCGTTTTTCTAATTTTATACAACCTATTTTACCATAATTTTCGTGATAATGAAAGGTTGCACAAACTCTTTTACTTTTTAAAACAATAAAAACCCCGTCTTCACGGGGTTTTCTGTCTGTCTATATAATTGTTAATCTGGGAACTAGATCGAATTAAGCTTCGATTTCAGTAACCATACCTGAACCAACAGTACGTCCACCTTCACGGATAGAGAATGTAGTACCTTGTTCAACGGCGATTGGGTGGATCAACTCAACGTCGATAGTCACGTTATCACCAGGCATTACCATTTCAGTACCTGCTGGAAGTTCGATAGATCCAGTTACGTCAGTTGTACGGAAGTAGAACTGTGGACGGTAGTTGTTGAAGAATGGAGTATGACGTCCACCTTCTTCTTTAGAAAGGATGTAAACTTCACCTTTAAATTTAGTGTGTGGGTTGATTGAACCTGGTTTAGCGATAACTTGTCCACGTTCGATTTCATCACGTTGGATACCACGAAGAAGCACACCAACGTTGTCCCCTGCAAGACCTTCGTCAAGTTGTTTACGGAACATTTCAACACCAGTAACAACCGCTTTTTGGATTTCTTCTTTAATACCAACGATTTCGATTTCGTCGTTGACTTTAACGATACCACGGTCGATACGTCCTGATGCTACAGTACCACGTCCAGTGATTGAGAATACGTCTTCGACTGGAAGAAGCAATGGCTTGTCAGTATCGCGTTCTGGTTCTGGGATGTACTCATCAACAGTGTTCATCAAGTCCATGATGATGTCTTCGTATTTAGCATCACCTTCAAGAGCTTTAAGAGCTGAACCTTGGATAACTGGAAGGTCATCACCTGGGAAATCGTATTCTGAAAGAAGGTCACGGATTTCCATTTCAACCAACTCAAGCAATTCTTCATCGTCAACCAAGTCAACTTTGTTCATGAAGACGATCAAGTGTTTAACACCAACCTGACGTGAAAGAAGGATGTGCTCACGAGTTTGTGGCATTGGTCCGTCAGTTGAAGCTACTACAAGGATAGCTCCGTCCATTTGAGCGGCACCAGTGATCATGTTTTTAACGTAGTCCGCGTGTCCTGGAGCGTCGATGTGAGCGTAGTGACGTTTTTCAGTTTCGTACTCAACGTGCGCAGTGTTGATAGTGATACCGCGTTCGCGTTCTTCTGGAGCAGCATCGATAGACGCATAGTCTTTAGGTTGGTTAACTGATGAAGGCAAGCGACGTGCCAAAACAGTTGTGATAGCTGCAGTTAGGGTAGTTTTACCGTGGTCAACGTGTCCGATAGTACCAATGTTAACGTGTGGTTTACTACGATCGTATTTTTCTTTTGCCATTTGAGTAAAAGCCTCCAATAAAATATATTTTATAGATAGACAGTAGGCAATACAGTCTAACTTTCCTTACTATTTTATCAAATTTCGTCTAAATTGCAAGTGTTTTACTAGCTTTTTTTCTTATTTCTTTTTTCTTAAAGGAATTTATCCAAATGAAAGTTTGTGAAATCTCCTTTCCACTTCTTTTTTGAAATAAACAGCTAGATATTTCATTCTTTGTGACCTATTTTACGTGTTTTTTCACAATCATTTTCACTTTATTCCAGTAAAAAACCAATCCCTTTAATCGAGATTGGTTTTAAGGGTTCACGATTAACCAGAATTACGCAATCCTGTCGCGACACCATTGATCGTGATATGAATCAATTTGTCCTGATCAGTAGGCAATTCGCCACGTCTCTGGCGTTTAATTAATTCTAATTGAATATAGTTCAGAACATTAAAGTATGGCATACGATAATCTAAACTATCTTTTAGATAAGGGTTCTCAGCTAAGAGTTCATCATGACCTTCAATCTGTAAAATAACATCCTTAGTCAATTGCCACTCGTCCAGGATAATATTGAAGATGTCACGAACCTCCTCTTCCTCACACAGCTTGGCGTATTCAAAAGCAATGTTCATATTGGCTTTTGAGAGCACCATGTCTACGTTTGAAAGAAGAGACTTGAAGAATGGCCATTTTTGGTACATATAACGCAAGGTTTCAATGTTTTCAGGATCTGCATCAATAAATTCTTTAAAGCTAGACCCTACACCGTACCAACCAGGGAACATCACCCGGCTCTGTGACCATGAGAAGACCCAAGGAATGGCACGCAAGCCACCGATTTCTTTGATAGTCTTTCGGGCTGCTGGACGAGAACCAATATTGAAACTAGAAATAGCCTTAATCGGACTGGATTCGAAGAAGTAATCATAGAAATGCTCATTGCCAAACACCAGTTCACGATAAATATCGTAGCTACGATTGACAATCTGGTCCATTATCTCATTGTACTGATCGGACATGCTCCTTTCACTCTTCTGCTTAGCAATCATGCGGTTAATCGTTGCAGATACCAACATTTCCAAGTTGTAATAAGCTGCATCCTTGTTCCCATATTTATTGCCAATGACCTCACCTTGCTCCGTCAAACGAATGCGGTCATTAATGGATCTCAATGGTTGTGAGGTGATGGCTTCATAGGTTGGACCGCCCCCACGACCAACTGTTCCACCACGGCCATGGAAGAAGGTAATCTTCACACCAAACTCGTCACCAATCGCTGTTAATTGTTGCTGGGCCTTATAAAGAGTCCAACAAGAAGATAGATAACCACCATCTTTGTTACTATCTGAATAACCAAGCATAATTTCTTGGTAGTTATTCTTAGAAGCAATCCAGCGTTTAGCAATTGGAAGTGATAGATACTTTCTCATTGTATCTTCAGATTGATCCAAGTCTTCGATCGTCTCAAAGAGGGGAACAATTTGTACACGTGCGCTTTCCTTGTCAATCAGTCCCACTTCTTTCAACATGATAGCCAACTCAAGCATATCCGATACACTGGTTGCATGAGAAATAATGGTTTGGCGAATAACATCTTCTCCTAAGCGGTCTTTTAATTCACGCGCTGTTTGGAAAATATCTAATTCTTTTTCAAGCAATTCTGATTTTTCTGCATGGGTAGCAGATAAAATACGAGGATCTTCTAACAACTCTTGTAAAAGCAACTCGCACTTTTCGTCTTCTGACAAATCACTGTAATGGTCATTGATTCCAGCTTCTTTGAGAAGTTCCGCAACACAAGCTTCATGGACACTCGAATCTTGACGCATATCGATCGAAGCCAAGAAGAATCCAAAAACTTCTACTGCTTCTAATAACTCAGCAAACTCCCCTGAGATTAAAGCTTCTGCCTTATTTTCAATCAATGACTCTTGAATAAGGGTCAAATCCTGTTTAAATTCTTCAACTGTTTCGTAATAAGGAGGGCGATCTTCTGCCAACTCTTGGATCGCACCACTGATTCGGGTACCGATATAATCGGTAACCACTCCTTGTTGATGGGTGTGAGCACCGAGAAGACGCTCAACCGGATGACGGTCATCTACTGTTGAGCCAACGACAGACCATCCCTTGATATTCAACAAGGTTTGGACCAACTTGGATTGAATATAATGGAAGGCCCGACGGTAGGGCTCCTTCTCTCTAAAGACAGATGTATCACTGGAACGGGCTGCCATCTCTTCAACCGCTTGACTGGTTTTTGAAAGATTGGTAGAGAGGGAGAAGTTCCGATAAAGACTAGAGATTTTCTGAATATAATAGTTCAGAATGACTTCACTTTGAATCGTAGCTGATCGCTTCAAGGTCTCTGCGGTTACAAAAGGATTCCCATCCCGGTCTCCACCAATCCACATTCCCATCGTAATCGGTTTGGGCTGTTGCAACTCAATCCCTTGCTCCTTGGCAAGACGTTTGTATTCCAACATTAAGTTGGGAACAGCCTGAAGGAAGGAACTATTATAGTATTCCATGACGTTGGTAATCTCATTAGTTACCTTGAGTTTCTTTTCACGGATCATATCGGTTTGCATCATAATTTCGATATTACGACGCAAATTATTGTACCATTTAGTCTCGTTCATCAAGCCAGCTTTTACATCTCGGTGTTGGCGTAAAAGACTGTGAATGTGAGTGGTTAAGTCCAACATGGTTTTCCGTTGCACTTGGGTCGGATGAGCGGTCAATACCGGTACTACATTGAGGTGTTCCAAGATTTCCTGAGCATTTTCAGTCTCAGCCACCTGGCGAATGGTGGACGACAGCTTTCCAAGATAGTCCTGTCCCACATTATTTTGATGATTGATTTCAAAAGCCAAATCGACGTCTTCAGAGATATTAATCAACAAGGGAAGAATGGCAAAGTAGCGAGAAATCACAGTCATCTCTTCATTTGATAGCTCTTTGACAATTTGATCCAATTTTAAATAATCTTTTGAAACAGATAGTTTTTTCAATTCAAGAATCTTATCAAGGGTTTCTGGACTCACCAAATTTTTAGCAATATCTTCTAAAATAGTTGTTAAAATCTCAGCTTCTTCTTTGATAATCTCTTTGTTGGTGTAGCTCTCTAGTTTTTGTAAAGTCATGATAACTCCTTTCTTTACTCACTCCGATTTAGTAGTAGCTCTGAATTTTCTGAGGCTTCTCGTAAGAAGGGTCCTCTTGAGTAGCTAGGGCGCGCTTTTCACTCGCATCAATATTCAAGACAAGGGCAATCGCAATGGATAAGACCCACAAACTATTTCCTCCTTGTGAAAGGAAGGGGAAGGTCACCCCTGTCGAAGGAATCAGCCCAGAAATCCCACCAATGTTGATGAAGGTTTGGGTCAGGAGCATCCCTCCTATACCAATCGCCATCATTGAATTAAATGGATCTCTTGCCCGAATCCCGACAAGAATAATGCGCAAAATTAAGAAGAACAACAAGGCTAGGATGAGACTAGCTCCCACAAAACCAAGTTCTTCAATAACGATTGAAAAGACAAAGTCTGTATGAGCTTCTGGCAGATACCCTTGCTTTTCAATCGAATTTCCAAGTCCCAAGCCAAACCAGCCCCCATTACTCATGGCGTAATAAGAATTGGCTAGTTGGTGTCCCGAATCTGATAAATCATTAAAGGGGTTGTAAAAAGCACTGAAACGTTTCGCTACATAGCCAAAGACAGGGATTTTAGAGAAACGCTCTACCCCAATTAGCTGAATGGAATAAAGAAGAACGGTTGAGCCTCCCACTAGTATGGCTAATAGGCTTGAAAACCAGCGGTAAGCTATCCCACTTGCACTAATCATAATTAAGGTTGTCAGTGCAAGAATGGTCGCATTTCCTAAGTCTGGCATGATGACCACAATAGCAATCAGGAAGAGCACCATCCAACGCCAATCCGACAAATCTCGAGGAAGCCATTGATTGTGGGTTAACGCTTGGTAATCATATCGTTGAATTTCTTCTTGCTTTTTAGAGAAGACCAAGGCCAAGTACCAGACGATGATAATCTTCAAATACTCAGCTGGCTGAATAGAGAAACCTCCAAAACTCAACCATCCATGCGCACCATTCACCGTATCTGTGATGAAACGCGATAGCAAAAGAAGGATCGTCTCAGCTATAATGAAAATTCCGATGAAGCCCTTTTTCTTAAGGACATTTAATTTCACCTTATAGGTAATCAGAATAGTGATCAAACTTAGAACAAAAAAGATCCCCTGGCTTCTGATCATCCCGAAAGGACTAAGCCCTTTTTGGATGGCTAAGGCACTCGTTGTCGAGTAGACTACTATCAATCCCAATACTGACAAAAGGAGGTAAGGGATCAGGATCGAATAGTTTAAAAAATGACGTTTTTCTAATTTCATGTAACACCCATACTTCTAATTTTCAAATTTCATTATATCACCTTTCAATAGTAAAAAAAAGGAAAGACCAAATAAGATTCGGTTTTCACTTTCAAAAGATGATCAAACAAACCAGTCTGACTCTTATTTCTACTCCAACTATTGTGAGGAAGCAAAGAAAATCGATCCTCTGATTCACTATCATATCATCTTGTTTTTCCTGTTTTCAGGCCCTTTGTTTTGCCTTTTTCCGTCTTTTACGGTAAAATGATTCTGTATGAGAAAAAGGATTAAACCAATTGTCCTCTTTGTCTTTTTCGCAAGTATCTTTTCCTTTTTGGTAATTTCTAAAACAGTAGCAGATATCCAAAGAAATCAACTTGCTAAAAACAAGACCCTACAAGAGGCAAAGAACACCAATCAAACAAAAATCCCATCTTCCTCTTCTTCTGACTCAGTTGAAGAATTAGATCAAGAATTTTTGAATCGACCAATTATCGATATCTCTGGTTGGCAATTGCCAAGCGAGATTGATTATGATCTCTTAGCACAAAATGTTTCCGGAGTCATTGTTCGAGTTCATAGTGGAGCTCAAGCTAAAAAAGAAAATGCCGCGACTTATTTAAATGGAATAGACAAATCATACGAAACTCATATTAAAGAGTTTCAAAAACGAAATATTCCAGTTGCGGTATATGCTTACGTAGCTGCCAAGGACAAAAAAGAAATGGAAAAGGAAGCAGAAGAGTTCTATCAGGCATCCAAAAAATACAAACCAACCTATTATTGGCTGGATGTGGAAGAAAAAACGATGGGTGATATGAACGCTGGCGTGGAGGCCTTCCGTGCCAAGCTAGAATCATTGGGAGTCAAAAATATCGGAATCTATATCGGGACCTATTTCATGGAAGAACATAGTATCTCCACTGATAAATTTACCGCCCTCTGGATTCCAACTTATGGTCATGATGACGGCTACTACAATGCAGCACCATCTACTGATGACGAGTATGATCTTCATCAGTACACCTCTCAGGGACAATTGAATGGTTTCACCCACTACTTGGACTTGAACCAGATCGCTCCTACACAAAATCGAGAAAAAATCTACCGAAAACTATTTACTGTAGAAAAGAATTAAAAGAGGCAACTGCCTCTTTTTCTCTTGAACGGAAACTCAAATAGTATGATATAATGTTAGGAAATTAAGAGAAAGAGAAGAGTGAGATGGCAAAAAAACAAAAAGTAAAAAAAACATTGGTTGAACAAATACTGCAGAAAGCAAAAATCGACCATACAGGATTGCAAATCAATGCTCTTGAGGGAATCATCCCAGAAGGGATTACGACTGATCAAATCTATAAGACACTGGCTCTAACAGGTGATAAAACTGGTCCTGTCATTGGGATTGTTCCCATCTCTGCCCACTTATCCGAAAAAAAATTGGCTAAACTATCTGGAAATAAAAAAGTTAGTATGATTCCGCAAAAAGACTTGGAAAAGACAACAGGCTATGTCCACGGTGCCAATAATCCTGTTGGCATTCGACAAAAACACAACTACCCTATTTTTATTGACCAGTCTGCCCTGGAACTTGATCAGATGATTGTTTCTGCAGGTGAAGTTGGGCACAGTATTCAAATCAAGGCGCAAGATTTAGCTGATTTTGTCAAGGCTAGCTTCGAAGACTTAGTCGAGTAAAGGATAAAACCAATATGAAATTATATTTTGTCCGTCACGGACGTACCGAGTGGAATGAAGAGGGACGTATCCAAGGGGCAAATGGTGACTCTCCGCTTTTAGAATCTTCCATCCAACAGTTAAAAGCCTTGGGCCAGCATTTATCTCAAACATACTTTGATGCAGCTTATTCAAGTGACTTGCCTAGAGCTGTCCATACTGCTCAAATCATTCTCGAGCAAAATCAACATCCTATCTCCCTCCAAGAGACTCCTGCTCTACGGGAATGGCGGCTTGGTAGCTTAGAAGGTAGAAAAATTGTGGAGTTGAAGGCTCTCTATCCGGAGGAAATGAAGGCCTTTCGTCATAATTTAGCTGAGTTTCACTACGATATTTTCGGAGCAGAATCCGTTGAAGAAACCACCCAACGGACCGGAAATTTTATCAAAAGTTTAAAAGACAAGTCTGGCGAGGCCATTCTAATCGTTGGCCATGGGGCTAATTTAACCGCTTCTATTCGGAGCCTACTTGGCTATAAAACAGAGGAACTCCGTAAAAACGGTGGCCTCAACAATGCTAGTGTGACCATTTTGACAACAGATGATTTTGAGCACTTTTACTTAGAAACTTGGAATGATACTTCTTATTTAAAAGACTAAAAAACACTGATCTTGTGATCAGTGTTTTCTTTTAGCTTATTTCATTGTTGGGAAGAGCAATACGTCACGGATAGTAGTCGTATCAGTAAGGAGCATGCAGAGACGGTCGATACCGATTCCCAATCCTCCTGTTGGTGGCATACCATATTCAAGAGCTTCTACATAATCGTAGTCAATTCCAGTTGCTTCGTCGTCTCCCAATTCTTTGGCACGTGCCTGCGCTTCGAAACGTTCCAATTGGTCGATTGGATCGTTCAATTCTGTAAAGGCATTAGCATATTCCTTGGTCATGATGAAGAGCTCAAAACGGTCCGTGAAACGAGGATCCTCGTCATTCTTCTTAGCCAATGGAGATACAGCTACAGGGTGTCCATAGACAAAGGTTGGTTGTGTCAAGGTTTCTTCTACATATTCCTCGAAGAAGGCATTGATAATATGCCCCACTTCAGTGTAGTGTTTTTCAACTGGCACATGTTTTTCTTTAGCAAGGGCTACTGCTTCTTCAAAGCTCATTTCCTGCCAGAAGTCAACACCAGCAATTTCCTTGATTGCATCCACCATGTGGACACGCTTGAATGGTTCATTGATCTTGATTTCAGTTCCTTGGTAGTTAACAGGACCATCCCCATGAATGGCTTTCGCAGCGTGTTGGATAATCCCTTCCGTCAAGTCCATAATATCTTGGTAGTCAGCATAGGCTTGGTAGACTTCGATGGAGGTGAATTCAGGGTTATGAGTAGCATCCATTCCTTCGTTACGGAAGATACGTCCGATTTCATAGACGCGCTCCATTCCACCAACGATCAAACGTTTCAAGTGAAGCTCGGTCGCGATACGAAGGACCATGTCAATGTTTTGGGCATTGTGGTGAGTGATAAACGGACGCGCAGATGCTCCACCAGCTTCATTGTGAAGAACAGGTGTTTCTACTTCAAGGAAGCCTTGACCATCTAAGTAACGACGGATTTCTGAGATGATTTTCGAACGGGTTACAAAGCGGTTAAAGCTTTCACGGTTCGAAATCAAATCCAAGTAGCGTTTGCGGTAGATGGTTTCCACATCAGACAAGCCATGGAATTTTTCAGGCAAGGGACGAAGGGCTTTAGACAAATGGGTGATGTGAGTAGCTTTGATGGAAAGTTCACCCATGTCTGTCCGCATCACTTCACCTTCTACCCCAAGGAAATCTCCAAGGTCAGCCTTTTTAAAAATTTCATAATTTTCTTCACCGACCGCATCTTTCCGAACGTAAATTTGGATTTGACCTTCACGGTCTTGAAGGTGGGCAAAGCCAACCTTCCCTTTCCCACGTTTGGTTACAAGACGACCCGCAATAATGGCCGTTTCGTTCAAATCATGAAGTTGTTCTTTATCTAATTCTGAATATTTTTCTTTCAATTGACCAGAATCTGCAGTTCGTTCGAATCGCTTTCCAAATGGGTCGATTCCTTGTTCACGAAGGGCCGCCATCTTTTCGCGACGGACAATCTGCTGGTCATTTAATTCTTCCATATGTTCAGTAGTCATTTGGAACCTCCTAAGTTATTCTCCCCTATTTTATCATATTTGACGGGGAAATACACTATTCTTGAGCAGGAAAAATGAAAAAAGGAATGGAAGGAAAGGGTTCCTTCTCCCTTTTCCATCACATTCCATTCATTCATAATCAAATTCTACTTCATCCGAGTCAAGCATGTAGGGCATCCATCCTTATTCATAGCGAAGAGCTTCAATCGGATCGAGTTTTGATGCCTTGCTTGCTGGTAGGATACCGAAGACAATTCCAACGCAAGCTGAGAAGATGATACTTCCGATAGCCACCGACATGGAGACGACTGGTGGTCCTTCTAGAGAACCTGCGGCAGCTGTGGCGATGAGGGCATTGACACCATAGGCCAATCCCAGACCGAGAATTCCTCCCATCATGGTCAAGACCATGGATTCGATGAGGAATTGAATCAAGATTTTTCCACGAGTAGCTCCAAGAGCTTTTCTCAGACCGATTTCACGTGTCCGCTCAGTCACAGATACCAACATGATATTCATGACCCCAATCCCACCAACGAGAAGGGAAATTCCTGCAATCGCACCAATGACTGTTGTCATAATACTGAGCATTTGATTGGTCTGCTCCAAGATACTATCCATGTTAAAGATTTGGAACTCTCCTTGGCGAACTCCCGACAACTCGGTTAACTTTTTCGCCGCTTCGATCCCAGTTGGTTTAATCTGTTTGACATCCGGGATATGCACCACAATAGTAGAAATTTCTTCTGTTCCAAATTCTGAAGCTACTTGGGTATTAGCCATCAAGGCACTTCCTCCAGAAGAAACCCCATATAATGCAGATCCAGCATTTGGATCCTTGAAGATCCCTACCACCCGATAGTTGTTGTCTCCGACAGCAACCACTTGGTTGAGGGCACTTTCCGTTCCAAACAAGGTCGAAGCTAAGCCTTCATCCAACATGATGACCCGTGAGAAACTCTGATAATCTGAAGGATTTAGTTTTCTTCCTGAAACCAATTCAAATTTTCTTACTGAGAAATAAGTATCATTGACTCCCATGATATTGACCCCTTCAGATTTTTTCTTTTGATAGGAGATAGTGGCATTAGCTGTATTACCAACATAGTAGCCATCAATACCAGGAATCTTGGTCAATTCTTTGACCCATTCTTCTTGAACAACGGGTGGTGTTTCAAGGATTGGATTGTCAACGTCCTCGCTACTTTCCTCTCCATAGCCAGCTGGCGGTGACATTCCTTGGTCTCCTTCACTAGCAACACCGCCTTCACCACCACCTTCTTCTGAGACAGGTTCTGGTCCAAGATTAAAACCAGTCATGTAGCCACTCTTTCGGGCGGAATAAGAAATCTGAACATATTGTTGATCCTTGGTAAAGGTCTTAGTCACTCCCGCTTTCATCCCATCTCCGAGAGCCATGATGACAACGACTGAGGCAACCCCGATGATAATCCCTACCATGGTTAAGAACGATCTCATTTTATGTCCCATAATGGAACTAATAGCGAATTTCCAGTTCTGCATCAGGCCCTCCTTTCGTTGCGGCTATCCGAAGAAATCACTCCATCTCGAATGACAATCTGACGTTTGGCATAGGCAGCAATCTCCGTTTCGTGGGTCACCATGATAATGGTTTTGCCTTCTTGATTGAGGGCTGTCAAAAGCTCCATAATCTGATCGCCGGTCTTGGAGTCGAGAGCTCCTGTTGGTTCATCCGCTAAGATAATAGAAGGATGATTGACCAAAGCACGCGCGATGGCCACCCGTTGTTTTTGCCCTCCGGACAGTTCCGAAGGAAGGTGGTGCATCCGCGTATCTAGCTCAACTTTCTTTAAAAATTGTTCAGCTAATTCCTTTCGTTTAGAAGGATTCACTCCTGCATAAATCAAGGGAAGCTCGACATTTTGAAAAGCATTGAGTTTCGATAGAAGAAAGAATTGTTGGAAGACAAAGCCTATTTGCTCATTGCGAACCTGGGCTAATTTCTTCTCACTAAGATTTCCTACTTCTTCCCCCTCTAGCCTATACTCACCGCTGGTCGGACGATCCAGAAGACCAATGATGTTCATTAGGGTAGATTTCCCAGACCCGGAAGGTCCCATGATAGCTAGAAATTCCCCTTCTTCCACATCTAAATGGATATCCTTTAATACCTGTAGGGTTTGATCGCCATTTTGATAACTTTTATTGATGTTTTTCAGCTCAATCAATTTTGTCATATTTTCCGACCTCTTTCCCATCTTCCAAATCGCCAGAAGGGTTGGTGATGACTTGAGCATCCTTGTTCAAACCAGATAAGATTTCTTGATTTTCTGCATCTGCATTTCCTAAGGTAACATTGACTTTTTTAGCCTTGCCAGCTTCAATCGTCCAAACATAGCTTTGATCGCCGTCTGATAAGACACTTGTCACAGGAACCAAAGGATGGATGGTTGAACTTTTTACTTCAATATTGACAGAGAAACCTTGTTTCAAATCACCAATCTCACTGGTAATCTCTACCGTAAACGGATATTTAGCTCCCCCTGTTCCTTGTCCAGAACCTGCGGCATTTGCACCAGCCTGACCAGCTTCTGTCGGATAATTGGCAACGTAGCTAATCTTTCCAGTCCATTTTTTCCCAGGATAGACCTTAGAGGTTAAGGTCACTTCCTGACCAACTGAAATGTTGGCTAGATTGTACTCAGACAACTCACCTTTTACTTGAAGGTTACCGTTGCTGACAATATGAACAAGGGTTTGGTTGGTTCCGGTTGTTGATTTGGAGACATCTTTATTGACTTCTACAACCGTTCCATCTGTACTACTTTTTACGGTTGTAGCATCCAACAAAGCTTTAGCTTTTTCCATATTGGCTACAGCATCCGCACGGGCATCGCGCAAATCACCCACTTGTGTGTCCAAAGAACGTTGGGCTTGAGAGGCTGATTTGCTATCTGCTT
Source organism: Streptococcus sp. 400_SSPC (assembly GCF_001072745.1). NCBI lineage: Bacteria > Bacillati > Bacillota > Bacilli > Lactobacillales > Streptococcaceae > Streptococcus > Streptococcus sp. 400_SSPC. The sequence goes on from NZ_JVIQ01000017.1 coordinate 13,420, forward strand.
CCTCATCCCCTGTTGTATCAATGGTAACTCCATTGGTCATGAGATCGTTCAATTGACGATCTGCCTTATTGACCGCACGTACTGCCGCGTCATAGGCAGTTTGCGCTTCTGTACTACTATATTGAACAATAGCTTGGCCAGCGGTTACTTGATCCCCGACATTCACTAGGATGGATTGCAAATCTCCTTTGGTTCCGTCAAAATAAATATATTGTTCTTGATTGGCTGTGACCTTACCTGTCAATAAAACAGAGGAAGCAATCGAACCTTCTTTCACAGTTTGTACCATAGGTGTCATATCGACCATTTCTTCAGGGCCACTACCTGATTTTCCAAAAGCAAGCCAGCTCCCCATTCCTACAACTGCTATAGCAGCACCAGTCGCTGTAATAATTTGCCATTTTTTAAATTTTTTCATTTCTTTCCTCCAATATTCGAAAGCGTTTCAAATTATAAGTTTAGTATATCATATTTCCTCATTTTTCAATTCAGAATCATCTGTTTTGCACGTTTTTTTTGCTATCTTGTTTTCTCCTCCTATTCAACGATGGCAATTTCTTGATTTTTGTAACCTTTGTTGTTACAATGAAAGTGTAAATCAACAAAGGAGTACTAACCATGAAAGAATTTGATATTATCTCCATTGGTGGAGGTAGCGGAGGGATTGCTACCATGAACCGAGCTGGAGAACATGGAGCCCGAGCTGCTGTTATTGAAGAAAAGCAACTAGGTGGGACCTGTGTCAACAAAGGATGTGTCCCTAAAAAAATTATGTGGTATGGCGCCCAAATTGCTGAAGCCATTCGTGATTACGGTCCAGATTATGGGTTTACTTCTGAACAGACCAATTTTGATTTTGCGACCTTAAGAAAAAATCGCGAAGCTTATATTGATCGGGCTCGTTCTTCTTATGATGGCAGTTTTAAACGAAATGGTGTGGAGTATATCCAAGGTCGCGCTCGCTTTGTCGACGCCCATACAGTCGAAGTCAACGGGGAAACCATCAAGGCTAAACACATTGTGATCGCTACAGGGGCTCATGCTTACATCCCAGATCTACCTGGAGCAGACCTAGGAGAAACCTCTGATGATGTCTTTGCTTGGGAAGAACTACCAAAATCAGTTGCCATTATTGGCGCTGGCTACATTGCGGTAGAACTAGCCGGTGTGCTACATGCCCTTGGTGTTAAGACAGACCTCTTCGTTCGAGGTGATCGTCCTTTAAGAAAGTTTGATTCATACATTGTCGATGGCTTAATGGAGGAGATGGATAAACAAGGATTGCCTCTCCATCCTCACAAGGTTCCTGTCCGACTCACGAAGGAAGAAAATGGTCAAGTCCGAGTCTATTTCGAAGATCAATCATCTTTTGTCGCTGATCATGTCATCTGGGCAACCGGCCGAAAACCAAACGTCCAAGACCTCGATCTAGAAGCTGCAGGCGTCACCTTAAATGAAAAAGGATTCATTGCAGTGGATGAATACCAGAATACGGTTGTTCCTGGCATCTATGCTCTTGGAGATGTCACGGGCGAAAAAGAATTAACTCCTGTCGCTATCAAGGCAGGGCGTACCCTATCCGAACGTCTCTTTAATGGAAAAACCGATGCTAAAATGGACTACGCAACCATTCCGACCGTTATCTTTTCCCATCCCGCTATTGGTACAGTCGGTCTCACTCAAGAAGAAGCCGAAAAACAATATGGAAAAGAAGCTATCAAGGTCTATACTTCAAGTTTCGCCTCTATGTATTCAGCTGTGACCCAGCATCGTCAGTTGGCTAAATTTAAACTCATCACTGCAGGACCGGAAGAAACCGTTGTCGGTCTCCATGGTCTTGGGTATGGGGTAGATGAAATGATCCAAGGATTTGCCGTTGCTATCAAGATGGGAGCGACAAAAGCTGATTTCGATGCGACCGTCGCTATTCATCCAACTGGATCCGAAGAATTCGTTACCATGCGCTAACATTAGAAAAGGTTTGTCTGACAAGCCTTTTTCTTCTGTTTAAATTTTAATGGATCATCATTGGAGCTACCATAGTCTAATCTTTCATTTTAACTCTCTTTCCTTACATTTTTGTAAGATAACAAGGTTTGATAAGATAACCATCAGATTCAAAAATAGATTTCAACATCCATATAAAAGAGCCTGAAGATTCGCTTCAGGCTCTGTTTTTTTAAGGCAAGATAGCAATGGCACGGACAGGTGAACCAGTTGCCTTGTCCCAGTGAGGGAAGGCAATTGAAATCAAGGCACCTACGGCTGGCACTTGATCCAAGTGGTTCAAGACTTCTACTTGGTAGATATTTTGCTCCAAAAGGTAGTATTCATTGACCAAGCCATGCTCTGCTGCTGGAATACCAGCATCTGTGTCGAAGGTTTCATGGCCCACAGCCTTGACATGGCGTTCATGAATCAAGAATTCCAAGGCTTCACGGCTCCATCCTGGACTTTGTTGAACCCCATTTTCATCCAGATTACGCATAGCATCTTGATCTGGCCAACGTTTTGACCAATCACTACGGAAGGCAACAAAAGCACCCTCAGCAATTTGTCCATGTTCAGCTTCAAAATCCAAAATATCTTGTTTGCTCAAGATAAAGTTTGGATTGGCTGCAACTTCTTTAGACTTGTCGATAACATAGAGTGGCAAGAGGAGATCTTTGAGGTCAATCTCATCCAACCAACGACCACCTTCAACAAAGTGAATTGGTGCATCAATATGCGTTCCGTATTGACCAACCACTGTAAATTTTTGAACATGGAAGCCATCTTTTAATGTGAAGAGGTCTTCTTGTTGCAAGGCAGGAAGAGCTGGGAAGTGTGGACTTTCTGCATTAATTTGGTGACTCAAGTCCACCCATTTTTTAGCTTGCAATTCTTTATAAATACTTAATAAATCTGACATATGGATTCCTTTCCTATAAGTGCTACATGAGATAAACGAATAAGGTTATTATAACAGTCTATCCCATCATCCACAATGATTTGCGTTAATCTTGTTTTCTTGAATGGGATATAGTTTCAAACTATAATTATAGAAAGCAGCAAAAAAGAGGCTGGGACAAAAGTCCTAGTCTCTCAATTGTCTATGGATTATCGAGCAAGACGCAGTGGTTGAGGGGGCTCTACCACGCTGATTTCATCAGCTTTTACAACCCTACTCAACTATGCGGAGTTGGGACGACGAAATCGAATTCTAATGAATTACTGATTTCTGTCCCACTCTCTTTCTTACTCAGCCTATTACTGTTTAAATGCATCTAGCAGAACTTGGAATTCTTCATTGGTGAGCGTGATCCCCTTGCCCATCTTCGTATGGTCTGGGCTCCAAGTTCGGATATCATACTTGGCAGGTGCTCCATTAAAGCTAACCCGGTTTAACTCCTTGGTCCATCCTTTTTCATTTTCAGATAAGACCAAGAGTTGTTCTTCAATTTCAAAACTAAAATCTGCCATTTAATACTCCTTTCAATGTCTTTCACCTTAATAATTCGTAAAAAATTTTACAAAATGAATGAAATTTTCTATAATATATTGTATCAACTTATGGAGAATTATGCTATGAAAAGATTTCTTGAGCTTCTCAAGGACCGAGCCAATGAATTTTTCAACGATAAAACCTCTCAACCAGCTCCTTTAGAGGATGGTAAAACGATTCAAATTATTGAACTGGCCCTTCGAAAAAAACAAGGAGTCCATGTCATCTTCCAAAATAAGAGTTTTACAGGCGATATCGTGAAATATGATCAGGAACGAAAACAACTCATTGTCAAGAATTTTAAAAAGAGTATGTCAACTATCATTCGAATTTCAGACATTCAAAAGATTAGTCTCGTTCCACATACGATTCGAATCGCACAACAAAAAACACCGTAAACTTCCAAGCTTGGGAAGCATGCGGTGTTTTTTTTACGTTTTAGGCACGAACTGTTTGGCTAGTTCCATCTTCTTTATAGAGGTTGATCAAGCCCTCTTTGAGTGCACGGATCATATCACCTGGTTCAACTGGTGTTGGCATATGAATGGTCAATAACTCCATCGGATTTGGAGCCCGATCAATTTTATTGCCCTTGGCATCATGCAAATCTTCAATGACTGTTTCAAAATGACGGAACCCAGGTCCGTAAAATTCTACTTGGTCTCCTTCATTGATGACATTCCGTTGTCGAATGGTCGCAATTTGCTTGTCCACATCATAGGCTACCACTTCTCCGACAAACTTGTACTCTGGAATCTTCCGACGAGCCCCAAACAGTTGCTCATTTTCAGATGGTGTTCCGTAATAGAATCCTGTAGCCAACTCACGTTGGGCTACCTTCCACATTTCATCTACTAGATCTTGCTTAATCGCTTCAAACTTCTCAGGACTTTCCAAATAAGCATCAACAGCTGCCTTGTAGCAGTTCGTTACGGTAGAGACATAGTGAATGGACTTCATCCGACCTTCAATCTTGAGACTGTCCACTCCATTTTCAATCATATCAGGGATATGGTCAATCATCGACATATCCACAGCTGACATCGAGAATTCTTCAGGGATTTCCCCTTTGAGACTCTTACGTTCTTGGCCAAATGGCATATCGTAGAGATCGTACTTCCAACGACAAGATTGGGAACATCCTCCACGGTTGGCATCCCGCATACTCATATGATTGGACAAGGTACAACGGCCAGAGTAGGAAATACACATTGCTCCGTGAACAAAGGCTTCAATCTCAACGTCCGTCCGCTTACGAATTTCCGCTAGTTCTTCCATCGAAACTTCCCGAGCCAAAACGACCCGTGTCAAGCCCAAGTCTTTCCAAAACTCTAGAGTTTCATAGTTGGTGGCACTAGCTTGGGTAGAGAGGTGAATTTCCAAACCAGGTGCTTCTGTCGCTGCGATGGTAATCAGGGCAGGGTCTGATACAATGACCGCTGCGATTCCGATATCCCGTAAGCGACGGAACCATTCACCAGCTCCAACTTCATTTCCTTCATGCATGACCATATTGGCTGCAACATAGACCTTGGCTCCATACTTGGCCGCAAATTGGACACCTTCTTCCATTTGCTCAAAGGTGAAGTTTCCTGCACGGCTACGAAGACCATAGGCCTGACCACCGATGAAGACTGCATCCGCACCATAGCGCACAGCAACCTTTAGTTTCTCAAGTGTTCCCGCAGGTGATAGAACCTCAGGACGTTTCAATTGTTTTGTCATCATATCTCCTAGTATATTACAAGTATATTAGTTAGATTATCAATCTTGTCTATTTTATAGCAAATCCAGTCGAAAGGCAATGGTTTGGGAATTGTTTTGACAATTCTCATTCTTTACCATCACCAAAAAGGAAGGCCCGCACTCTTGGCAGGCTTTTCTCCTTTATTTAACCATGTCTGGATCGTAATCATAAAATCCAGTGTCAAGGAAACGATTCTTAGGATGCAATTGGTGAATCTGTTCATCCAATAAGAAGGCTTGATCAGATGTGAAAGTCCCAGCTTCTAGAAGCTCACGCGCTTTCACAAAACACTTGGCAATTTCCACAAAGTTTTGACCAGGTGTATAAATCCCCTCTAACTTCCAGTGGGTGAAATCATGCTCGACTAACTCAGAGAGTTTGGTCATCAAATCCAGGTCATTATTGGCAAAAATATGAGTTCCATGCTTGTCCTCAAAGATAGAATAGTGGCTTTCTGGATCTCCTGGTTCTGCCAAAAAGAGATCGCGCTCTCTCGTCTTTTCGTCATCGATGTGCGTAAAATTGTAGTAATTCTGCAAAAGAGGGCGTTTGGAATGGTGAATCACACTAGCCCCATAAACCAATACCTCAGCAGGAATCTCTAAGATTTCTGGCATCTTGAAAAGCTCTGCAGATGGGATTTCTCGAGCAAGAACAGCTTCTGAAGCACCAGCCTTTTGTCCCCAGAAATTAATCTGACGGCTACTTGTCACCATAGTTGAAGCATCATAAATGGTTTTAAAGCTGTAGCCATCCCGCTTCAATACATAAAAGACGCCTGCATCTCCTACCGTGATATAATCGACGTTAATCGAAGCAAGGAAATCTAAAAATGGTTTGATACGATCCATCATGTCTTGGTGCATCAAGGCATTGACAGCCACTGTCATTTCCTTACCTGCCGCATGGACTAGATCAGAAATTCGACTTAATTCGTCATACGAGAAAGTGTGAGGAAGTCGTAATCCAAATTCCTTTTCTCCGACATAAATACGGTCCACACCTACTTCTAGAAGGGCTTGAACCTGTTCAATACTTTCAGCTGTAGCTGTAATAATTATCTTTTTCATGAAAACTATTATACCAAAAAAGTCATTTTGCTCTCTAAATTTCTTAATTTTGTAAAAATTGTAACAGTTTTGTAACATTTCTATGCTTGAAAACGTGTTAAAATAATAGAGTACTGTTAGGAGAGAGAAATATGCCCGCAAGAAAACTTAGAGTTGTTGAAGAATACGACTATGTCGAAGTCCCTCTTCAACAAGAGAATACAACAACTAATTATGATTTTAACCTTGATACTGAACCAGCTCCGCAATTAAGTGAGCTACTATTTTTCCTTAATATTGCTGTGTTTTGTGTCTTAACTGTTTTATTTAGTTTCGTCTTTTTATCAATGAAGATGAATACCTTCTTTGCTTTTGCCTCAGCAATTGCTTGTAGTTTGGGAAGTATCCAAGCTTTCCGCATTTTCCAGTTAAAACGGAAACAGGACTAAGATTACATTTTTAGCCTCCTTCGGGAGGCTTTTTGGCATTTCCCATCCTCGTTTGTCATTTCATAAAAGAAATCCCTCACCATTGGTGAGGGATTATTGAATATTGACTAACCATTGTGTTACATAAAACAGCTTAACGATTTTCAAAAAATGACTTTTACTTTTTTAGCCATTTGAGAAGATTAAAAACTTTCCGCTGTGAGAAAAGTGCCTGAAACAAAGTTGTTTCAGGCACTCGGGAGTTTTGAGACCTTAGGCTCAAAACTAAGTCATGGAACTTCTTCGAAGTTCGCTGACGTCCGTACTCACCTAAGGGAAGTTTTTCAGAAGACTTTATCTTCAATCTGAATCCCTCACCAATGGTGAGGGATTATTTTATTCTTCTTCTACAGCTGTTTCTTCTAATTCAAGGACAATCTCTTCACTTTCTTTTTCCTGTTTAGGCTGAAAAGGACTTGCTTGATTGCCGGTCTTTTGCTGGATTTTTTCCTTAATCGTTTGGATAGCATCTTGTGAAAATTCTACCACATCCTGCGTCTTATCTTTCACTGTCTCGATAACAGTGTCTTTGTTGATCTCGCCACTTTCAACTTTTTCTTTGGTTTGCTGAATAGCGTCTGATGCTTGCTTGGATAGCTCCATTGCAGATTGTTTCACTGAATCATGAACTTCTTGTGGATTTTCTTGGTATTCTTTTACAAAACCTTTGACTTTCCCAGTCAACTCTTTCCCTTTTTCTGTTGTCAGGAAGTAGGCAACAGATGCGCCAGTGATCGTTCCAATTAACAATGATGATAAACGTCCCATAATGTACCTCTTTTCTTATTTAAATAATTTCATAGCCATGCGAGCTGCTTTTAATCCGACAGATGTTTTAACGGTTTTCCCACCAACTACGACAGCTTTTTTGCTAATCTGACGCGCTTGATCATTCAGATCTGATACAGATACAGACAAATCTGCCACTGCAGTGAAGAGTGGATCAATGGTTGCAACTTTTTGATTCAAATCTTCTGTCAAAACATTCACTTTTGCTAACAACTCATTGGTTTGGTGTAAGGTTACATTCACATCTGATGTCAAGGTCTTAATCGTTACCTGAGTCTCATCTACAACTTTTCCAATCTTTGAAAACAAGATAATCAAGTAGATGACCAAAACTACTAAAGCTAACCCTAAAAGCCCATAGGCAATTTCAATAAACATTTCTTTTCTCCTTAATCTATTTCCGTTCTATAAAATGGTGCATTCTTTTTTCGTTGATAGATCATGATGCTGATTCCAAGTAGGATGAGGATCAGGGAAAGCCATTGTGAAACTCGAATTCCCAAAAACATCAAGCTATCTGTCCGCATTCCTTCAATAATCATTCGACCAAAGCCATACCAGATCAGATAGAAAGCAGTAACTTCGCCCTTTCTCAAAAGTTTCGGACGACGACGCAAGTAAAGAATCAGCACAAAACCAAGCAAGTTCCAACAAGATTCATATAAGAAGGTCGGTTGGCGGTAATGTCCATCAATCAACATCTGATTCCGAATGAAAGAAGGTAAATAATCTAAATTCTTAACAATGGCTCCGTAGGCTTCTTGGTTAACAAAATTGCCCCAACGGCCAATACTTTGAGCAATCATGACACTCGGTGCAGCGATATCTAAAAAATCAACTGGATCAATCAAACGACTGCGTGAAAATAGGTAGAGGACCAGAGCTCCTGCCAGGAGTCCACCATAGATAGCGATCCCACCGTTCCATACGGCAAAAATCTCTCCTGGATTTTCCCTGAAATATGACCATCGAAAAATAACATAGTAGAGACGGGCCCCTATGATCGCTACTGGAAAAGCAATCAGAATGAAATCAATGATATCGTCTGACTCTATCCCTTTACGAGGTGCTTCTTTCATAGACAGGATGACTGCCAAAAGGAGACCGAGGATAATACAAATCGCATACCAACGGATACTAAAGGGACCGAGTTGAATAGCTACTGGATTCATACTTTCACCTCATTTTGATCAATCAACTGGGTCAATCGATCTTCAAAGGTTTTAGTAGCATCATATCCCATTTCTTTGGCGCGGTAGTTCATCGCAGCTGCTTCAATGACAACGGAAATATTGCGACCTGTCTTAACAGGGATGCGAATTCTTGGAATAGTCACTCCACAGAACTCAATTTCTTCTGCATTATTGCCAAGACGATCATAGGTTTGTTCCTTGGTGTAGTTTTCCAAGTAAACCGCGATTTGAACTTGAGAAGAATCTTTCACTGCACTAGCACCATAGAGACTCATAACATCAATGATCCCTACTCCCCGAATCTCTAGCAGATGGCGTAGAATTTCAGCAGGCTCACCCCACAAGGTCATCTCATCACGGGCGAAGACATCTACCCGGTCGTCTGCTACCAAACGATGGCCTCGTTTGACTAGCTCTAACCCAGTCTCACTCTTCCCGATTCCGCTATCTCCTTGGATCAGAACCCCCATACCATAGATATCCATCAAGACACCATGGACACTGGTTCTTTCCGCAAGGAGAGAATCTAGGTAGCTTGATAGTTCACCAGACAATCGACTAGTGGGAACGCGACTGCTGAGAATAGCGATTTGCTTTTCCTCAGCGGCGAGAAGCATTTCTTCGGGAACCTCTAGATCCCGCGCGATGATGAGTACCGGTGTTTCCGGCTGGAACATCTTTCTCAAAACTTGGTGACGATTGTGGGAGGTCATTTTGATGAGGTAAGACCACTCTTTCATCCCAACCAATTGAATTCGTTCTGGAGTATAGTAATCAAAATATCCTGTCATTTCAAGTCCAGGACGTGAAATATCTGCCGTTGTGATTTCTTTTTCAAATAGGCTTTCATTGCCGTACACAACCTTCAAACGAAGCTTATCAATTAAATCTCGGACTGTTATTGCCATAGGCTTCTCCCTTTTTGTTTTCTCTTACTATTATAGCAAATTATCCCAGGTAAGACTTGCTCAAGCATCTTTTTTTGGTATCGAAACTGATGCTATTATTCTCACACTTATTCCAGTACTCTTTGATGTTTCTCTTTATCCTTGTTATCCCATTTTTCCATCGTCCTCTTTTTTAGTTAAAAAAACAAAGATGGAGAAAGGCCAAGCCCTTCTCCACATTCTTATTCGATTCATGAAAATTCTTTAAAAGAATGGATCATCGTCTTTGATTACTTGTGCATCCTTCCGTTTACGAGGTCCGAGGCCATACTTTTCTCTTTCAAGGTCTTCTTTATACGGCAAGGAGAAGGCACACAGGCAATAAATAGCCAAGCCTACAAGCCCATAAGCATGAAAGATACTAAAGAGCACAAAGAGAAAACGCAATAGGTTTGCATCGAGCCCAAATCGATCCGCTAGTCCAGCAAATACTCCGAAAACGATTCTGCCTCGACGTAATTTATAAAAAGTTGGATTCAAGGGCCTACCTCCTATTATTTTAGAACAGTATATCCCGAAATCAAGTCACTGTCATCCGACTCAAGGCCGATTTCCTGGATCAATTGTCCCTTGATACTTAAGTAGTCCTCGACACCGCCCACAGCGGTACTTTTGCAAATCAATCTGCCGCTTTCTCCTGAATTCTTGCCCACAGCTCGTACAAATATAAATCTTATAGTTTCCCTTATCAACTGAAGGGGCATACCGCAAGCCGTCTACCTTTTTGAGCAAGGCCTTGAAATCTTGATCCTGATGGCGATAGCCCTTTTTCATATAGTAGAGATGGTAGTGACACAACTCATGGCGAACAATCTTTCGAAAAATTTCCCAGCCAAATCTTTCTAGGATTCTGGGATTGAAATCCAGATGGCCATCTTTTGGAAAAAACCGACCGCCAGTCGAACGCAAGCGAGGATTCCAGATGGCTTGGTGAAGAAATGGGCGACCAAAATCTTCCAGCGACACTTCTTGAACGTATTTAGTCAGATTCATGTGGTGCCAAGAGGGAAAGATTTACCTTTTCCCGTTCTAAATCAATCTTGTAGACCCAAACGGTCACTAGATCACCAACTGAAACAACTTGACTTGGATGCTTGATAAATTGCTGACTCATCTGTGAAATGTGGATCAAACCATCTTCATGAATCCCAATATCGACAAAGGCTCCAAAGTCAACAACATTGCGGACAACTCCTTCTAGTTTTTGACCAATCTTCAAGTCTTTCAAATCAAGAACATCCTGACGAAGGACAGGAGCATCAAAAGAATCACGTAAATCGCGACCTGGTTTGAGAAGATCTGCGACAATATCTTTCAAGGTTTCAGGGCCAATTTCAAGTTCCTGGGCCATAGAAACCGTGTCAATTTGTTTCAATTTAGCTTGGGCCTCTTCATCCATTTCCCGAATCCCTAGTAAGGTAAAGAGCTTCTTCACTGCAGGGTAACTTTCTGGATGGACCCCTGTCCGATCGAGGAAATTCTCACTTTCTGGAATCCGTAAGAAACCAGCTGCTTGTTCAAAGGCCTTGGCTCCCAGACGAGGTACTTTTTTAATTTGCGCCCGAGAGGTGATTAACCCTTCTTCTTCCCGGTATTTCACGATGTTCTCAGAAATGGTTTTATTGAGACCAGCCACGTGAGACAAGAGGGCTGGACTAGCAGTATTTATATTAACACCGACTTGGTTCACCACAGTATCGACAACAAAATCAAGGCTTTCAGATAATTTCTTCTGGCTGACATCGTGCTGGTACTGGCCGACTCCGATTGATTTCGGATCAATCTTGACCAACTCAGCCAATGGATCCTGCAAACGACGGGCAATGGAGATGGCTGAACGCTTTTCAACCGTCAGTTCCGGAAACTCATGGCGAGCCAATTCACTAGCTGAATAGACAGATGCCCCGCTCTCGTTCACAATGACATAGCTGACATTTGGAACTTCCTTGAGAACTTCCGCAACAAAGGCTTCGCTCTCTCGACTAGCCGTCCCGTTCCCAATCGCAATGATTTCCACGCCGTATTGACGAATCAGCCGTTTCAGTTCTTCTTTGGCCGCTTCAATTTGTGCTGGTTTAGCCGGCGCAACAGGGTAAATCACCTGGGTGGTCAACATCTTTCCTGTCTGATCGACAACAGCTAATTTAGCTCCTGTCCGAAAAGCTGGGTCAAATCCCAAGACCACGCGCCCCTTGAGGGGAGCAATCAGCAAAAGGTGTCGAAGATTTTCAGAGAAAAGCTGAATGGCTCCATCTTCTGCCACTTCTGTCAGTTCTGTCCGAATTCGACGCTCCATAGCTGGTAGCATTTTCTTTTTCAGAGCCTGGTTAATGACTTCTTCAATGTAGCTATTCTTCGATTTAAATCGGGCTTCAAAGTGACGAATCAAACGGTCTACAGGATGCTCAAATCCAACCTTTAATACCCCCAATTTCTCTCCACGGTTTAAGGCCAGGGTTCGGTAGCCCTGCATGTTTGCAATCTTCTCAGAAAAATCATAATAGATTTGGAAGACTTGCTTCTCGTCTTTGCTTTCATCCTTCAAGCTAGAGGTGATTAAAGAGTGTTTGCGAATCTCCTGGTAGGTAAGGTTGCGCAATTGTGGATCTTCTGCAATAGCTTCGACCAAGATATCGATAGCACCAGAAATTGCATCCTTTACAGTTGGAAATCCTTCAGATAGGAATTCTTCTGCTGCTGTTTCCAAGTCCTTTTGATCTTGCAGAATCATCCGAGCAACTGGGAAAAGTCCTGCCTCACGCGCAATGGTTGCCTTGGTCCGGCGTTTTTCCTTGTAGGGGAGATACAATTCTTCCACATCCGCCAATTTTTCAGCTTGCTCAATCGCTTCTTTTAAGACTGGGGTCAGTTTCCCAAGCTCTTCAATCTTAGCGAGAACCGTTTCTTTCCGATCGGCTAAGGCTGTTAAAGACTTGTCCATGTCGATAATAGCTTTGATGGCTACTTCATCTAGATTCCCTGTAGCATCTTTTCGATACCGAGCGATAAAGGGGATGGTGGATCCCTCTGCTGTTAAGGTCAAAACAGTATCAATTTGTTTGAGACTGACACCTAATTCTTGGGCTATTTTTTCATATTTTTCCATAGCTTCTATTATACCATAGAAGGCCTTCTATACTGCTTTTTCATCTTACTTTTAAACTTGATTTTCCCCTCTTTTTTGAGAATTTGATATAATGAGAAAAAAAGAAAAGGAGACCTATCATGGCGATTAAATTTTCAAAAACAGACGATTTAGACAAACTCTTTGAGGAATTTGCTGTCTTCCCAGATCCCCCTCAAGTCACTTTACCAGATGACAAGAAGAATGAAACAACAGGGGAAAAAGAGCAGAAGGATTCTGACAAATGAGTTTCTTCCAACAACTGCCAATCAGTGTCCTTCAGGCTGGAGCGATTTTTCTTTCGATTATGATTGAAGCCCTTCCCTTTGTTTTGATTGGAAGTATCATTTCAGGGGCGATTGATGTCTACATCACCCCTGAAAAAGTCTACCGAGCCCTTCCCAAAAATAAATGGGGGAGAATTCTATTTGGGACCTTGATTGGCTTTATTTTCCCTTCCTGTGAGTGTGGTATCGTCCCCATTATCAATCGCTTTTTAGAGAAGAAGGTGCCTAGCTATACAGCTGTGCCCTTCCTAGTGACAGCCCCAGTTATTAACCCCATTGTCCTCTTTGCCACTTATTCTGCCTTTGGCAATTCTATTCAAATGGCTCTCTTACGAGCGATCGGCTCTATCCTGGTGGCGACTGTTCTGGGAATTTTCCTAGGTTTTTTCCAAACAGCTTCTATTCAACGGGCCAACCGCAAGGAAGTCCATATTCATGACTTTTCAAAACTATCTGCCGGTCAACGCTTCTTCCAAGTGTTTGTGCAGGCCATTGACGAGTTTTTCGACACTGGACGCTATCTGGTCTTCGGTTGTTTATTTGCCAGTGTGGTTCAGGTTTATGTGCCAACTCGCGTGCTAACTTCTATTTCAGCGACGCCACTCCTAGCCATACTCCTCCTTATGCTTCTCTCCTTCCTCCTCTCCTTGTGTAGTGAGGCGGACGCTTTTATCGGCTCTTCCCTTCTCTCGAGTTTTGGCTTAGCTCCCGTTTTAGCCTTTCTGGTTATCGGACCTATGTTAGACGTCAAGAACCTCTTGATGATGAAGAATTATCTGACCAATCGCTTTATTGTCCAATTCATTAGCATCGTCAGTCTCGTTGTCTTGGTTTATGCTTGGTTTGTGGGGGTGGTCCTATGATTCGATTTCTCATTTTAGCAGGCTATTTCGAAATTACTATGTATTTGCAGCTTTCTGGTAAGCTCAACCAATACATTAATATGCATTATTCCTATTTAGCCTATATCTCTATGATTCTTTCCTTCCTCTTGGCTGTCGTCCAGCTCTATATTTGGATGAAGAATCTGCCCGTTCATAGTCACCTCACCAGTAAAAAAGCCAAAGTCATGAGTATTCTTCTGCTCCTGATTCCCTTGATTGTAGGGATTGGCTTCCCGACAGTGACCTTGGATTCCCAAACGGTTTCAGCCAAGGGCTATCATTTTCCCATCGCGGCTGGCTCTTCCAAAGATATTCAAAATGATGAGGGGACAACCAACCAATACCTCAAGCCAGATACTAGCAGTTATTTTACCAAGTCTGCTTATGAATCTGAGATGAGGGCTGCAGCCAAGAAGTACCTCAAGCAAGATCATATCCAGATCACGACAGAAAACTATATGGAAGTCATGGAAGTGATCTACGACTATCCAGATGAATTTGCTGGAAAAGCCTTTACCCTAACCGGCTTCATTTATAAGGATCCCCAGGATCCGGGCAGTCAGTTCCTTTTCCGTTTTGGAATTATCCACTGTATCGCTGATTCAGGAGTCTATGGTTTGTTAACCAAAGGAGCCTCCCAAACCTATGACGATAATACCTGGGTCCAGGCTACTGGAACTCTCAAGATCCAATACCATAAACAACTTGGCCAAACCCTTCCTATCTTAGAAATAAAGGAAGCCCACTCAGTAGAAAAACCTACGAATCCTTATGTCTATCGGGTCTTCTAAAGGACGTTAAACATCTCTCGGTTGTGACCTTTCGGTCCAACCTTTTTTAGTGGCTTCTTCCACTTTCATTCTCTTTTAAAGTCCGAATCCTTTTACTTTCAAAGAGAAATTTTCTGAATTTTATGGTAGAATATGGTTTATCAAGTTAGAAAATAGGTATGAACATGTCCTCAAAAGTAATTGTAACCATTTTCGGGGCCAGTGGAGATTTAGCTCAACGCAAACTCTACCCTTCCCTTTTTAGACTCTATAAAGCCGGAAATCTTTCCGAGCATTTTGCAGTGATAGGAACTGCTCGTCGACCTTGGAGCAAAGAATACTTTGAATCCGTTGTCGTTGAATCCATTTCGGATTTAGCAGACAGTCCTGAACAGGCGCAAGAATTTGCCAGCCATTTTTACTACCAAAGCCACGATGTCAATGATACGGAGCACTACATCAAGCTTCGTGAACTTCAAAATCAGCTCAACGATACCTACCAAGCTGAACATAATAAACTCTTCTTCTTATCCATGGCACCTCAATTCTTTGGTACGATTGCCAAACATTTGAAATCTGAAGGCATTGTGGATGGAAAAGGCTTTGAGCGTTTGATCGTTGAAAAACCATTTGGAACGGATTTGGAAACAGCTAGTCAGCTCAACAAAGAACTGGAAGAAACCTTTGAGGAAGAGCAAATTTTCCGGATCGACCATTATCTTGGTAAAGAAATGATCCAGTCCATCTTTGCCCTCCGCTTTGCCAACCTAATTTTTGAAAACATCTGGAATCGTGACTATATCGACAATGTTCAAATCACTTTCGCAGAACGACTAGGAGTCGAAGAACGTGGTGGCTACTATGATGAATCTGGTGCCCTTCGCGACATGGTCCAAAACCATACCCTTCAACTGCTTTCTCTTTTAGCTATGGACAAACCAGCTTCCTTCACCAAGGAAGACATCCGTAAAGAGAAGGTGAAAGTCTTTGAACAATTGGTCAACCCATCTGATGAAGAATTAAAGAAACAATTTATCCGAGGTCAATACCGTTCTGGAAAAATTCAAGGGAAAAAGGACATCTCTTACCGTAGTGAACCAAATGTCAACCCTGAATCCATGACCGAGACCTTTGCCTCTGGAGCCTTCTTTGTGGATAGCGATCGCTTCCGTGGAGTACCTTTCTTCTTCCGTACAGGAAAACGTCTGACCAAAAAGGGTACCCATGTCAATGTCGTCTTCAAACAAATGGACTCTATTTTTGGTCAGGAAATTGCACCAAACGTGCTTACCATCTACATTCAACCAAATGAAGGTTTCTCTCTCAGTGTCAACGGAAAAGAAGTTGGCGAGCAGTTCCAGATTGCTCCCATTTCCTTCGACTATGTAACAGAAGCTACTGCAACTGGTGCTTCTCCAGAGCCTTACGAAAAGTTGATCTATGATGTCTTGAACAATGACTCAACCAACTTCAGCCACTGGAATGAAGTTAGAGCCTCTTGGCAGTTAATTGACCGAATCGAACACCTGTGGGCTGAAAATCAAGTCCCTCTTCATGAATATAAATCTGGAACCATGGGACCTCAAGCTTCCTTTGACCTCTTGAAGGATTACAATGCGGAATGGGTCTGGCAACCAGCAATTGAAGAATAAATTGTCCGACTGACTAAAAGTGCAACAAAAAAACTCATCTCTTTCTTGAGATGAGTTTTTTGTTTATATCAAGCCTTCTAACAAGCCACGCATAAAGTTTTCAGAATTGAATTCACCGATGTCATCAATTTTTTCACCAAAACCGATTAATTTCACTGGAATATCCAATTCTTCTCGAATGGCAAGAACCACTCCTCCTCGAGCTGTTCCATCAATCTTAGTGAGGACGATACCAGTAATCGGCGTGATCTTAGAGAATTCCTTGGCTTGGACCAGGGCATTTTGTCCTGTAGACGCATCCAAGGCCAAGAAGGTTTCATGAGGGGCTGTAGGATCCACGCGCTTGATAATGCGACCGATTTTTTCTAATTCAGCCATCAGATTGTCTTTATTCTGAAGGCGACCAGCCGTATCAATCATCAAAACATCGACTTGTTCTGCCACTGCTCGTTCCATCCCATCAAAGACCACACTTGCAGGATCTGATTTTTCAGGACCTGTGACAACGGGCACATCCACACGACGTCCCCATTCAGCCAACTGAGCAACAGCTCCTGCCCGGAAGGTATCTGCTGCGACTAGCATCACTTTTTTCCCTTCCTTCTTGTACTTATGAGCTAGTTTTCCGATAGAAGTGGTTTTCCCAACGCCATTCACTCCGACGAAGAGCATGACGGTCAAGCCGTCCTTAAAGTTGATTTGCTCATTGTATTGGCCATCTTTTTCATAGAGATCCACCAATTTTTCAATGATCACTCGACGCAAGGCATCCGGCTTCTTGGCATTTTCCAAGCGTGCTTCATAGCGGAGCTCTTCCGTCAGATTCGAAGCGACTTGGACTCCGACGTCACTCATGATCAAGAGTTCTTCTAACTCTTCAAAGAATTCTTCATCGACAGAACGGAAGTTAGCAAAGAATGCATTAAGGGCAGCACCAAAGCCAGTCCGAGTTTTCTTCAAGCTTCGATTGTATTTTTCTTGAACCGTTTCTGTTGGTTCAGCAATCTCTGGCTCACTTGTCGTTTTTTCTACTAAAGACTCTTCTTCAACTTCTTCTGAAATTTCAGGTTCGCTAGTAGGTTCCTCTACTGACAATTCTGCTTCAAGCTCTTCTGTATCTTCAGGTTCGCTAGTTGTTTCTTCTACTGGAGTGTCTTCTTCAAACTCTCCTGTTTCTTCCTCTGAACTTTCAGTAGTTGCTTCTTCAATTACTTCCTCGGGTTCTTTGGAAAGACTTGAAGTTTCATCTTCTGTTTCATTCTTTGCAAGAACATCTTCTTCAAAGGATTCTTGGGGAAGATCTGATGAAGAATTCAGAGGCTCATCTTCAAGATTCTCTTCTTGTAAAGCTTCTATTTCTATAGTTTGTTCTTCAGGAACAGGGGCAGGCTCGGTTACTTCCTCAGGAGAGCTATCCTGCTTCACTTGAGAAGGGTCCTCTTCCTCGATAGCTGTTTCCTGATTTACAGGCTCTTCTGAAGGAACTTCTTCTTCAATAGATGCTGTCGACTCTTGCGATGATCGCGCTGATTCGGCAGCCATTCGCTCTTTTAATTCTGCATAGTAGGCTTCCATTGCCGAAATCTTTGCTTCATCACTTTGTGAAGCCTTTTGAGATACCGGCTCAGCTGGCGAGCTTGCTTTCTCAGGGCTTTCCACAAGCTCTTCTGTAAGATCCTGAACTTGTGGTTTTGTTTCTTCTTTTCTTCCAAATAGTCGGTCAAATAATCCCATTATTGACCCTCCTTCAATACATATTCTTCAATCGCTCTTCCGACTGCATCTTCATCATTGGTGTAGTCTGAGACTAGTGTGGCAATCTCTTTCACCTTATCCACCGCATTAGCCATGGCGATTCCTAGGCCTGCCCATCTTAACATGCTGGCATCGTTGGCTTCATCTCCACACGCCATGACTTGGCTAGCATCGATTCCTAAATACTCCACCAAAGCTTCCAAGCCTCGATCCTTTTGAACGCCTTTGGGGCACCATTCCAAGAGCATGTCTCTGGATTTAAAAATCTCAAAACGCTCCCTTAATTCAGGAGAAATCTTTGGAATAGCGCCATCCAAATAGTCCTGTTGAAAGGCCGTTACACACTTATTGTAGGAAATCTGACTGGACAAATCTTCAATAGAAACGGGAATAAAGTTCAAGTAAGGATTATAGAGAGGGTAAAGAGATTCTTGATCAGATACAAGTGTATAAACAACCCCTTCGCTGATGGCATCTAGGGGCAAACCAAGGGCCTCTGTCTCCTCATAAATACGGACGACATCATCACGAGAGAAAACTGTCTTCGCAATGATCTCCCCTGTATTCTTTTGTACCAAGCCACCATTAAACGTAATGGTGTATTCATCTGACAAGCCGGCAGTCCCAATCTCTTGAAGCAGAAAATCCATAGCCTTGAGGGGACGACCCGTCGTCAAAACTACCTTGACCCCTTTTTCTTGAGCTGCACGAATGGCAGCTAAGTTCCGAGGGGAGATTTTCTTATCTGAGTTTAAGAGAGTACCGTCCAAGTCTAGTGCGATAACCTTAATCTGACTCATAATTCTTCCTCCATGAAGCGAAGGACAGATCCTGTCGAATGGTGAGCTAATACTTTTTCAGCCAATTCCAAAATCTCTGGACGGGCATTTTCTGGCGCAATTGGATGGCCAACAACCTGCATCATATGAAGATCATTGAGGTTATCCCCAAAAGCTAGGACTTGATCTCGACTAATGCCTAGCTGATCCATTAGTGCTTGGATGGCGACTCCCTTGTCCACATAATCCAAGACAATATCAATGCACTCATAACCAGTGGTCATAGCCTTAACACCCTCAACATTTTGGGTAACCCAGGCTTCCCCTTCCGCTAATACTTCTTGGTCAAAATTGGTGGTCATCTTAAAGACAAGATCATCAATTTCTGAAAAATCAGACACCATTTGAATATTTTCATTGTAGTTTTGTGAAGCAGCTAGATAGTCTGGATCAACG
Source organism: Streptococcus sp. 400_SSPC (assembly GCF_001072745.1). NCBI lineage: Bacteria > Bacillati > Bacillota > Bacilli > Lactobacillales > Streptococcaceae > Streptococcus > Streptococcus sp. 400_SSPC. Next base: position 32,824 of record NZ_JVIQ01000017.1, read on the forward strand.
GTTTTTAGAACATAGCTCCCACGTTTTCCCGTTAACAAGCACTTATTTTTATCAAAATAAGGACTTTCTTGTAACTTGGCAAACATGGCTTGGTAAAATTCAGGACTCATGGTCGCTTCATAGACATCTTCACCATGAAACTCAACAACACTGCCGTTTTCAGCTATAAAAATAATCTGATCCTGAACCTCTTTAAAGATTGTCTTCAAAGAGAGGAGAGGCCGACCACTTGCTGCCGCAAAGTAGATCCCTTTTTCTTGAAACTTCTTTAATACCTTTAGGAATAAAGCTTGATCAAATTGATGATTTTCATCCAAAAAGGTCCCATCCATGTCTGTTGCGACTAATTTAATTTCCATTATCCATTCCTTCTATATCTTTCAGCTTCACAGATACAATCTTAGAGACTCCAGATTCTTGCATGGTCACTCCGTAGATGGAATCTGCTGCCGCCATGGTTCCCTTACGGTGGGTGACCACAATAAACTGACTTTCCTTATCAAAACGATTGAGGTAATCCCCAAAACGTTTAACATTGGCCTCGTCTAGAGCCGCTTCTACCTCATCCAAGATGACAAATGGAATAGTCTTGACACGAATGATTGAGAAGAGCAGCGCCAATGCTGACAAAGCTTTCTCCCCACCACTCATCAAATTCAAGGATTGAATTTTCTTACCTGGCGGTTGAACAGAAATCTCGACCCCAGCAGACAAGAGATCCCCATCCGTCAAGATGAGATCTGCTGATCCTCCCCCAAACATCTGTTTAAAGGTTATTCGGAAGGATTCACGAATCGCTTCAAACGTAGACTTAAAGCGTTCTTTCACCTCATCATTCATGTCATTAATGGTTTCAAGAAGAAGATTCTTCGCTGCCAAGACATCTTCTCGTTGACTGGAAAGGAAATCAAACCTAGTCTTGACCTCATCGTATTGTTCGATAGCATCAATATTGACAGGTCCTAAGGCTTTAATCGCTTTTTCCAAGTCTTTTAAGACTTGCTCAGACTGAGCTAGATTTTCTAGTTCGTTGGCCTGATTAGATGCCTCTTCAAAACTCATCTTGAATTCATCGGTCAGAGCTAACATCAATTTATTTAGCTTATCCGCCAAGCGATCACGATTGGATTCTGCTTTGGCCTGTAGGCGAATCCACTCCTCATTTTGACGACGGGCTTGTTCCATATGACCCGCTACATCTTCAGACTGGCCTTCCAAATCCTCTAATTCAAATTGCTTACGAATCACAGCTTGCTCCAGAGCGGTTTTCTCTTGAAGGGTTGCTTGCAGTTGTTTTTCAAGGACAGAAACATCGATTTGCTCATGTCGATCTTCTCCCTGCTCAATCGCATATTGGAGAGCTTGGATTTCCCGTTCAGTAGAAGCCAACTCTTGCTGCAAGCGTTCGGAATCTGTCTGGTCATAGGTCAATCGACTCTTCAACTCTGTTTTTTGTAATTGAAGCTTGGCAATGGCTACTCGTAAATTTTCAATTTTCTCAACAACGACATCTTTATTGAGCTTGACTTCTTCAATCTCAGCAGTGACTTGCTCTTTTTCCGCCTCAATTTCTTTCAGCCGCGCTTGCAAGTGATCCCGTTTTTGGAGGAGCTCCTGGTCGCTACCTTCATCCAGCTCTGTACGGATAAGTTCTAACAGTTCTTGGGCATCCAAGAGTTGCTGGTGAGCTTGCTCAAAAGCTAATTGAAGGCGTTGCTCTTCTAGTCGCGCCACTTCTCCTTGGCCTTTCAAAGATTCTAGTTTTTCTTGTGATTGGCTCACTTGGTCCTGTTGCTCTTGAACCTGCCCTTCTACTTCTCGCAAGTTCTTCTGAAGAGAGGCCAATTCTTGGTGCAAGCGATCCAGTTCTGGCTTGATAAAAATCGAATTATTGGTTCGATTCGCTCCCCCTGCATAGGAACCACCCGTGCGCAGTTCGGTTCCATCGAGCGTCACGATACGAACTTGGTAGGCAACTTTGCGAGCAGCCGACTTGGCGTGCTCAATTGTATCAAAAATAGCTGTGACACCCAAAAGGTTTTGAAAAATCGACTCGAGGGAAGGATCATAGTCCACCAAACTGCTAGCCATCCCTAGGAACCCTGGACAGGCTTCAATCAGTTCTTGATTCTTTCCTGCAAGGTGACGTGGTTTAATGGTTGTCAAAGGAAGGAAGGTTGCCCGACCCGAGCGATTCTTCTTCAGATGTTCGATTGCCCGTGTTGCTGCTCCTTCGTCTTCTACGATAATATGCTGACTGCTAGCTCCTAGAGCAATCTCTAAGGCAGTCTGATACTCTGGTGAGAAGGAAAGTTTTTCACTGACAGCTCCCACGATCCCACCTAAGCGAGCCGCTTCTTGCAAGACACTCTTTACGCCCGCATAAAAATTACTATGATTTTTTTGAATCGCCTCTAAACTGTTAATGCGAGCCTGTTTTTCCTTACTTTGATCCAGTAAATCAAACATCTTGGCTTGCGCTTCTTGATAAGCCTGGCGAGCTTCCTCAAACCGTTTTGCCTCTGATTGATAGGTCTCAAGCAAGTGTTTCAGATGCTCTTGAGCTACTTGATAAGCTTCTTGAGCAACCTGGTCTTTTTCCTGCAATTCTCTTACGATTTGAACTTGCTTTTGAAAGTCTTCTTTCTTGCTCTGAGATAATTGAGCTGAGGCTTCCAGTTGATTTTCAATGGTTGTTAATTCGTTTGATCGCTCCGCTTCATCCTGCATCAAGGCCACGTATTTTTCACGTAAATAATCGATTACCTGATCTGGATCTTCTGAGAAGCTGGCCAACTCTTTCTCCAGACCTTCCAGAGCTACTTGGCTCTTTTGTAGTTCTTCTTGAAGACTCTTTGTATTGGCTTGTTTTTCTTCCAACTGGTTCCGAAGAACTTGTAGGCGCACTTCCAGACTATTGACCCGCTCTTGATTTTCCTGACGACTTCGAGCGACCTGTTGGGACTCCAAGCGTGCCAATTCGATTTGTTTCTCCAAATCACTTAAGAGACGAGTCAATTCCAAGAGGCTAGCTTGATCATCTGACAATTGGTGTTGAAGAGTCTGACGACTCTGTTTCAATCGGAGACTTTCCGCCTCATACTCTTCTCTTTTCTGGTAATAAGCCTTTAATTGCTCTTGGATGGAGGCTTCTTCTTGGACGGCTTGATCATAGTCTTTTTTATTGACTTCAATTTGTGCAATCAAAACATCCAAATAAAGAACCTGGCGTTGTTGATCCAATTCTAAGAAACGTTTGGCCACAAGGGCTTGCTTTTCAAGAGGTTTGATTTGCCCCTCTAACTCAAAAATAATGTCTTCTAGACGGTCCAAATTATCTTGTGTCTGAACCAACTTAGATTCTGTTTCCTTGCGACGCGTCTTAAATTTAAGAACCCCAGCAGCTTCCTCAAAAATAGCCCGTCTCTCTTCTGGTTTGGAATTAAAGATTTCTTCAACCTTCCCTTGAGAAATAATAGAGAAAGAATCTCTCCCAAGTCCAGTATCCATAAAGAGATCATGGACATCTCTCAAACGGACTTTCTTGCCATCAATCTTGTATTCACTATCACCCGATCGATAAATATGACGCTCCACGCGGATTTCTTTAGCAGCTTGTTTGATAAAGCCATCCCGGTTATCCAGTACTACCGTTACGCAGGCGTAGTTTAAGGGTTTCCGAGTTTCAGTCCCAGCAAAAATCACGTCCGGCATCTTGCCACCACGTAGGCTCTTGACACTCGATTCACCTAAGGCCCAGCGCAGACTTTCCGTAATGTTCGATTTTCCAGATCCATTAGGGCCAACCACTGCGGTTACCCCTTGGTCAAAGATGACTCGGGTCTTATCTGCGAAAGACTTAAATCCTTGAATCTCAATTTCCTTTAAATACATGAGGGATCCACCTTATTCTCCACTGCTTTTTTTGCTGCTTCTTGTTCTGCAGCCTTTTTAGACCGGCCACGTCCTTGACCGATGATTTTCCCATTGACAGACACTTGCACTTCAAACTCCTTGGCATGAGCCGGTCCTGATTCACTCGTCACCTCATAGGTAATCAAGACATCCCCATGGATTTGAAGGATTTCTTGCAAGCGCGTCTTATAGTCAATCACTTGCTCAAATTGACCTGCCTCGACTTTAGGAATCATGACTTGCTGAATGAAGTTCCGCACCATCTCTACTCCCTTATCCAAGAGTAAGGCGCCTAAAAAAGCTTCAAACAAATCTCCTAAGATGGTATCTCGGTTACGTCCACCAGATTTTTCCTCTCCCTTGCCAAGTTTGATAAATTGATCGAAACCACAATCACGGGAAAAACCTGCCAGGCTTTCCTCACGAACAATCATGGAACGCATTTTTGACAAATCTCCCTCTGGCTTACTTGGGTAGAGGGCAAATAAATATTCGGAAATCACTAACTGGAGAACAGCGTCTCCTAAAAATTCCAAACGTTCATTATGTGAAATTTTTAAGAGGCGATGCTCATTCGCATATGAGGTATGTGTAAAAGCTGTTTCCAACAATTCTGTATCGTCAAAAGTCAGCCGAAATTTCTCAGCAAGAAGGTTATATAAGGCTTGCATCACGTTACTACTTTCTTTCTTCATTTATGCATCTGGATTGAATCCTGTGACCTATTCCGTCCAAAAGATACACCCCTCTATTATACCAAAAAAGAGTGCGTCTCGCACTCCTTTCCCTTGTTTTCAAGATAGGATTTAGGACCTATTCTGTCCTTATATCATTCTTCTTTATCCGGAATCACTTTGAACAAATAATAACTGATAAAAATAGTTAATCCCAGTAGACCTAATTTTACAAACCAGAGTGGTGCCAGGTAAATGGAAATCCCCATCAAAAGATAAATTTGTAGAATAATTCTTTTTTTCCGCTTTTTTGAGATCGACTTGGTTTCCCGATAATCCGCTACATAAGTTTGGTACAACTTGGTCCCATGCAACCATTTTTCAAAGCGTTGAGAACTCTTGGCAAAACAAGCCATAGCTAATAAAAGAAACGGGGTCGTTGGTAAAATAGGTAATGGAATCCCAATAATCCCTAATCCTAAGGAAATAAACCCTACTGTTATATACACATATTTCAAACTAACTGCTCCTATCCTTTCCACTCATTTCAAGCCTACACTACTGACCTAAAAAGGAGATGAGCTCATCTCCTTTTTTAATCATCTAGATATCTACTAATGGAGTCGCTGTATCTGGAGATGTATCCAAGACGTCAAAATCATGCCCCACTGCTAGATCTGCTCGAGCCAGTTGATTAACCATGGTCATATGGGCCAATTCCTTGATATTGTTTTCCTTGGATAAGTGGCCCAGATAAATCTTTTTGGTCTTATTGCCTAGGGTCCGAATCATGGCATCTGCGCCATCTTCATTAGAGAGGTGACCCAAATCGGATAAGATCCGTTGCTTTAATCGCCAAGCATAAGAGCCTGCCCGTAGGATTTCTACATCGTGGTTGGACTCGATCAAATAGCCATCTGCATTTTCAACAATCCCTGCCATTCGATCACTGACATAACCTGTATCCGTCAGCATGACAAAACTCTTCCCATCTTTCATGAACCGGTAGAACTGGGGAGCCGCAGCATCATGGCTGACACCAAAACTTTCCACATCCAAATCCCCGAAGGTTAAGGTCTTGCCCATTTCAAATAAATGTTTCTGGGAGTCATCGACCTTCCCAAGGTACTTGCTTCCCTCCATGGCCTTCCAGGTAGCTTCATTGGCGTATAGGTCCATCCCGTATTTACGAGCTAGCACACCAACGCCATGAATGTGATCCGAATGTTCATGTGTGATTAAAATAGCATCAAGATCTTCGGGTTTGCGATCAATCTCTGCAAGCAAACCTGTAATTTTCTTCCCGGACAAGCCTGCATCTACTAGAATTTTCTTCTTAGGAGTCTCTAAGTAAAACGAATTGCCACTCGATCCTGAAGCTAAAATACTATACTTAAACCCTTTTTCATCCATTAGTTTTCTTATTCATCCTCATTATCCCATCCATCATCCAGGATAGCATCTTTATCATATGGTAGGACAATCGTGAAAGTAGAACCTTTTCCATATTCACTCTTGGCCCAGATAAATCCTTTGTGTTGCTTGATAATTTCCTTGGCAATGGCCAGTCCTAAACCAGTCCCACCTTGGGCGCGACTACGTGCCTTATCCACGCGATAAAAGCGGTCAAAAATTCGTGGCAGGTCCTTTTTAGGAATCCCTAAGCCCTCATCCGAAATAGAGATAATCAACTGGGCATCTGTTGTTTTCATCCCCACACGAATTTCCCCACCATCTGGGGAATATTTGATAGCGTTATTTAAGATATTGTCTAAGACCTGTGTCATCTTGTCTGTATCAATTTCAACCCAGACAGGAGAAATTGGATAATCACGAACAATATCATATTTCTTCTCGCCAGCCTGGTTCTTCATCTTATCAAAGCGGTTCAAAATGAAGGTGATGAAGGCTGTAAAGTTGGTCAATTCAACATCCAATTGACTGGTTTCATTATCGATCCGTGAAAGACTTAATAGATCCGTCACCATCCGCATCATCCGGTTGGTCTCTGTCAAAGATACTTTGACAAATTCCGGTGCAACTGGCTCCGTAATGGCTCCGTCATCCAAGGCTTCCAAGTAAGATTTAACACTGGTCAGTGGTGTTCGGAGTTCATGACTAACGTTGGATACGAATAAACGACGTTCCCGCTCTTCCTTGTCCTGTTCGGTTGTGTCATGCAAGACGGCAACCAGACCAGAAATAAAACCAGACTCTCTCCGAATCAAAGCGAAGCGAACCCGTAAAGAGATGTACTCCCCATTTTCATCCTGCGAATCGATAGTCAATTCTGGAACATTGGTAATCAAGTCACGCAGTTCATACTCTTCACTAATGCCAAGCAGATCTAGAATACTGATGTTCATGACCTCTTCTACCACAACATTGAGTTGTTTAGCAGCCATTTCATTAACCAAGATAATCTGCCCCCGACGATTGGTCGCTAAGACCCCATCTGTCATATAGGAAAGAATACTGGTCAAGCGCTTGGTTTCCTGTTCCAAATTTTCATGCGTCAATCGAATCACTTCAGATAAATCATTGATATTGTTGGAAATCTCTGTTAATTCAGGACCCCCTTGTAAATCAATGATATCCGAATACTCTCCAGCAATCAAACTCTTAATTTTATCATTCAACAAGCGTAGCTTCATGTTATCCCGACGATTTTCTAGGATCAGTAAGGCTACCACGATAATGAATCCAAGAGTGATTAAAATAAAAACAAAATTATAAGAGGTCATGACTTCTTTGATGTGATTAATCATTATTTCTCATATAGTAACCGACACCACGGCGCGTTAAAATATACTCTGGACGGCCAGGAATATCTTCGATTTTTTCACGCAAACGTCGAATCGTTACGTCCACTGTCCGAACATCACCAAAATAATCGTAGCCCCAGACTGTTTCCAGCAAATGCTCACGAGTCATGACTTGGCCTACATGGGTTGCCAAGTGATAGAGCAACTCAAATTCGCGATGGGTCAACTCAAGCTCTTTGCCCTTTTTCTGAGCAAGGAAGGCATCCGGAATGATTTTCAAATCCCCAATCACAATCTCTGAATCTGATGTAGACTCTGTTTGTGATTCTACCGTTAGTTCTGTCCGACGCAATAAAGCTTTTACGCGAGCTTGAAGCTCACGATTTGAGAATGGCTTGGTCACATAGTCATCCGCCCCAATTTCAAGACCGATAACTTTATCAAATTCGGTATCTTTGGCAGAAAGAACAATAATCGGCACATTACTAGTCTTCCGAATGGTACGCGCCACTTCCAAGCCGTCAATTTCAGGAAGCATGAGGTCCAAAATCAAAATATCTGGGTTCTCAGCTTCGAAAACAGCCAGTGCTTCTTTCCCATCGAAGGCAGTCAAGACTTCATAGCCTTCTTTGGCCATATTGAATTTTATAATATCCGAAATCGGCTTTTCATCATCTACAACAAGAATTTTCTTCATACATGTACCTACTTCTATTTTTTCTTTGCTTCTTCAAATCTCTGTCCTTTCATTATAGCAAATTTCTTTGAAAAATGGGAGTTATACTTTGATTTGTAAAGAAAGAGAAAGAAAAAGGTTATGCAATGGAAAAAATAATTATCACAACATAGGGGTCACTAAAACAGCGCTTGAATAGTTATTTTCAATCCACAAAAAAAAGCTAGGTTAAAGCCTAGCTTTTCTATCTGTTAGTTTGCTACACGAGATTTATTGGCAATATCTGCAAGAATCAATTCTACAAATGCATCTACTGGCATTGTTTCTGTTTCTTTTTGTCCATAACGGCGAACGTTTACGGCTTTCTCTTCCATTTCCTTGTCACCAACGATCAATTGGTAAGGAATTTTTTGAGTTTGAGAAGCCCGGATCTTGAACTGCATTTTTTCATTGCGCTCATCCACATCTGCACGAACCCCACGGTCACGAAGTTTCTTAGCTACTTCCCAAGCGTAGTCCACATGTTTTTCGTTAGAAACTGGAATAAGAGTTACTTGGTGTGGTGCCAGCCATGTTGGGAAGGCACCCTTGTAGTTTTCGATCAGGATCGCTGTGAAGCGTTCCATCGTTGAGATAACACCACGGTGGATCATCACTGGACGGTGTTCTTCCCCATCCGCTCCGATGTATTTAAGGTCGAAGCGTTCTGGAAGCAAGAAGTCAAGCTGGATAGTAGAAAGAGTTTCTTCTTTACCAAGGGCAGTCTTCACCTGAATATCCAATTTTGGTCCGTAGAAGGCTGCTTCCCCTTCTGCTTCAAAGTAGTCCACGCCCATTTCATCAAGAGCAGCACGAAGCATGGTTTGGGCATTTTCCCACATCTCATCGTTATCAAAGTATTTGTGAGTATCTTGAGGGTCACGAAGAGAGAGGCGGAAGCGGTATTCGTTTAGGTTGAAGTCCCCATATACATCAATAATCAACTGAAGGGCACGTTGGAATTCTTCTTGGATTTGTTCTGGAGTCACAAAGAGGTGACCGTCGTTAAGAGACATCTCACGCACCCGTTGGAGACCAGTCAAAGCACCAGATTTTTCATAGCGGTGCATCATTCCGATTTCAGCGATACGGATTGGCAATTCACGGTATGAGTGAACATGGTGTTTGAAGACTTGGATGTGGTGTGGGCAGTTCATTGGACGAAGGACAAATTCTTCACCGTCTCCCATATCCATAGTTGGGAACATATCTTCTTGGTAATGATCCCAGTGACCAGAAGTCTTGTAAAGTTCTACAGAAGCAAGTGGTGGAGTGTAAACGTGTTGGTAGCCAGAAGCCAATTCTTTGTCGACGATGTAGCGTTCCAACTCACGACGGATAGTAGCCCCGTTTGGCAACCAGAATGGAAGACCTTGACCAACCTCTTGAGAAATCATGAAGAGGTCAAGCTCTTTACCAAGTTTACGGTGATCACGTTCTTTGGCTTCTTCACGCATTTGAAGGTAGTTCTTCAAGTCTTTCTTGTCGAACCAAGCTGTACCGTAAATCCGTTGCATCATAGCATTGTCGCTATTACCACGCCAGTAAGCACCAGCTACATTGAGAAGGTGGAAGATTTGAATGCGACCTGTTGATGGCACGTGTGGGCCACGGCAAAGGTCAACGTACTCACCTTGACGGTAGATGGTCAAACCACCTTCGTCTTCTGAGTGCTCTTCAATCAATTCCAATTTGTAGGGATCGTTTTTGAAGATTTCACGCGCTTCGTCTTTAGACACTTCTTCACGGATTGATGGGAAGTTTTCTTTAACGATTTTTTGCATTTCTTCTTCGATGCGAGGAAGGTCTTCGTTAGAGATTTGACCAGCTTCATTGTCAGTATCGTAGTAGAAACCATCTTCGATCGCTGGACCTACACCCAAATGAATGTCTGGGAAGAGGCGACGAGCGGCTTGGGCAAACAAGTGTGCTGCTGAGTGGCGCAAGATTGGAAGAGCATCTTCGTGATCAGGTGTCACGATTTCGATGCTTCCATCTTCAGTGATAGCACGAGTAGTGTCGATGAGTTTGCCGTTAAATTTACCAGCAAGGGCTTTTTTAGCCAAAGAATTGCTGATGGATTGAGCAATTTCAAAAGTTGTCACGCCAGATTCGAATTCACGAACAGCGCCATCTGGGAAAGTAATCTTAATCATAATCTTCTCCTTATAAATTTTTAAATATCTTAGTTATAGTGAAACTCTTTTTGATTTCTTCATCAAAAAAACAAAAAAGCGACCTCCTCGAAAGGACGTCGCAACGTGGTTCCACCTTCATTTATGTTCCTCAAAAAAGAGGAACACCTCTGATTGGCTCTAACGTGGCCACCGTTTTATGTTTGCATAAAAAGTTCACCGAGTAGTCCCAAACCTATCCTCTACGCGATTTCCAGCCCCACGCGCTCTCTTTTAGATTTCCTAGATTTGATATGTCTCTGACTAGTATTATAGCACGATTGAAATATTTTGCAAGAGGAAAAAGCTTCCTATCCCCTATGCCAGGAGCCTTACTTTAGGCCCCCTAGCTTTTGAGATGAACTCTAATCCAATAACTTGGTAATGTTGCGAATCTTTTTCACCTGTTTAAAGGAACCCTTCATGATTCTCACAGACCCATTCACAGGCATAGCGATAACTTTTTTTGGAATTTTCACAATAGACTTGGTCACCCGTTTGGTACGGCTTTCCTCAGGATGACGTTCATTATAAAAATCTTTCGAAATAATGGCATCCAGATAGAACTCATAGACCCTGCGACCAAAATTTGTCGAAGAAATTTCATAAAGCTTCTCCTCCCACTTAGCCTCATCTTTTTCTGGTGTGGCTAAGGTCGCTTCTAAAATAGCTGCTGCCAAATCTTCTTCCTGGTCATACAAGATTCCGAACATCCGATCATTGATTACATTATCTAAGTAAGGATTACTTTGAGCAATTAGGGGGGTCCCACTAGCGATACTCTCTAAATAGGTCAAGCCTTGCGTCTCACTAGTCGAAGCTGAAATGAAGAAATCTGCCGCCTTATAGTAAAGAGCTGTTTCGTTTGGTGGAATCATTCCTGTGAAGACGACCGCATCTGACACACCAAGCTTGGTCGCTTGTTTTTTTAAATCATCTAGATAAGGCCCATCTCCAGCCACAATCAATTTAATATGCGCATTTTCTTCTAACACTTTAGGCAAGGCCGCAATAACGGCTTGGATATTTTTCTCGTAAGAAACCCGTGACAAGCTCAAGAGCATGATTTCACCCTCTTGAATGCCTAATTTTTCACGAAGGGCTTGCGTCTCCACTTGTGTGATTTCAGGTCGTTCAAACTTCGCCAGCTCAATTCCTGTCGGAATAATCCGTTTTTCAGCCTTGACCTTATAGTTCAGCAAGAGGTCATAGACAATCTCACTCGGGCAGATGACCCCATCCAAGTCATTCATATAACCACGAACAATATATTTGACCATACTTGGTCGGATAACCATCCCCTTGGCAATATAACGCACATAATCTTCATACTGGGTATGATAGGTATGAATTACTGGAATCCGAAGCTCCTTAGCAATCCAAACCCCGAGTAGTCCTAAAGAAAACTCTGTCTGTGTATGGATCATATCCAGTTTGTATTGTTTGGCAATGGCCAAAGCCTTGGTAAAGCCGCGATAAGCAATCCGCCGATCCTTAAAAGCAAAGAAAGGGATACTTGGAATGCGGATAATTTGCCAGTCCTCATAGCGGTTGACATCCTTATCCGTCGTCGTAAAGATAAAAACAGTATGTCCCAACTTCTCCAATTCTGTTTTAAGGGTTCGAATACTGGTCGCAACCCCCGATACCTGCGGAAAATAAGTATCTGTAAATAATCCAATACGCATATTACATCTCCAATACTTGCTGATAGGCTTTCACTAGTTGATCCGCTACCAAATCAATTGAGCGACTTTGAGCTACTCGATCCCCTGCATCGCGCTTGTCCACTTGACCAGACAAGACTTTTTCAAGAGAGTCCACAAACTCATCCACTGAATGACACAATTCTGCCGACTCTTGGTCCACCCAACCATGATAAACTGGAATATCCCGGAGGACGACATGCTGGTGACCCGCTAAGGCCTCTAGGACAACAATCCCTTCCGTTTCCTCATAAGATGGGAAGAAGAAGGCATCCGCACCTGTCATAGCACCTTGGAACACAGCTCCCTTAAAATAGCCAGGGAATTCAACATTGCTCGGATGATCTTTCTCGACCAGACGACGAATAGCCCGAGGGATTAACCATTTATTAATCGACCCCAACCAAATAAAGCGGACATCTGGCATCCGACGAGCCACTTCTACAAAGTCTTCAATCCCTTTTCGTCTAAAGTAGAGACCCGCACATAAAACGACCTTCTCTCCTTCTTGGATATTAAAGTGCTTCCGAAAAACCTCTTCTTTTTTGGGATCTTTTTTATATTTAGACAAATCAATCCCATTAGAAACAGCGACAATTGGAGTCTTGACCCCGTAGGACTGAATCAGTTGTTTCGAATACTCTGAAGGGGTAATAATAAAATCGGCTTTTTTATACATATGAGCCAAATATTTGCCAAATAAGGGAGCAAACAAATTGGACCCAATAAATGAATTTTGGAAATCTTCCCGTGTGGAATGTCCATGCATAATGACCTTTTTCCCTCGACGTTTGGCAGCATGCAATAGCAACAAACTCCGAGGACCATAAGTATTAATATGAACCACATCGTAGTCCCCTAAAATATCTGTGGTGTAGGGGATTCCAGCCAAATCCAAGGCATGCATCTGGTGTTGGAGAGCTCGACCGATCCCCGATTTTTGTAAAACGGATTTTCCTTCTAAATACAGTAATACTTTCATACCCTCTATTATACCTAATTTAGCAGACCCCTTCAAGTTTTACCGGAGATTCATGCAGAGACAAGAAAAAAGGAAGCCTTGGCTTCCTTTGATTTTTACTTCTTCGTAGTCCCACGATGATTGATGGTATGGGCAAGAAGAACTTCTCTTTCTTCCAATTCTTCCTTATGCATAATTTTTGTCAGCATCCGCATACTGATAGCCCCCAAATCATAAAGTGGTTGGCCAACAGTTGAAAGATTTGGACGAGTGTAGCGTGTAATTTGTGAATCATCACTGGTAATCAACTCAAAATCTTCCGGTACGTTCACACCTTGATCAGCTAGACCATTAAGCAAACCTGCTGCCAATTCATCCCCAGTTACAAAGGCTGCTGTTGCTTTAGATGCAATGATGCGTTCAGCCAAGTTATAGCCTTCTTCATAGCGGTACTTAGACTCAAAGACCAAGCCTTCACTGTAAGACAATTTTTTTGCTTTCAAAGCATCTTTGTAGCCAGCCAAGCGAATCTTACCGTTGATATCATCTACTAATGGTCCACTTACAAAAGCAATCTTTTTATTTCGTTTAGCCAATAGTGTAACCGCGTCTACTGTCGCTTGCTTGTAATCGATATTGACACTTGGCAATTGATGTTCGACATCAACTGTCCCAGCAAGGACCACCGGTGTCCGAGAACGAGAGAATTCTGAACGAATCTTTTCTGTCAAGTGATAACCCATGAAGATAATCCCATCGACCTGTTTTGAGAAAAGAGTATTGACAACAGAAACTTCTTTATCATCGTCTTCATCGCTGTTGGCAAGGACGATGTTGTACTTGTACATTTCAGCAATGTCATCGATTCCCTTTGCCAGAGTAGAGAAATAACTATTGGTAATATTTGGAATCACAACACCTACCGTTGTGGTTTTCTTACTCGCAAGTCCACGAGCTACTGCATTCGGACGATAGTCCAAACGTTCAATGACTTCCAATACTTTTTTACGAGTATTTTCCTTAACGTTCTTATTTCCGTTCACGACACGGCTAACAGTCGCCATTGAGACACCCGCCTCTCGGGCAACGTCGTAAATGGTTACAGTATCGTCTGTATTCATATTACTTCCTTTCTTTATTGAAAATTTCGTTTTCAGTCTTCTATAACAACTATTTTATCACTTATTGTAAACACTTTCAAGCATTTTAACATCTTTTTGCAAACTCTTGATTTTTTAGGGAAAATCTGACAAAATATTATCAATAGAAAGAAGGTAGCTTATGTCTAAATTAGATCAAATTGTAGCATTTCTTGAAACCGAAAAAACGGATGTTGCTGTTGTATCCGATCCTGTCACCATCAATTACCTAACTGGATTTTACAGTGATCCTCACGAGCGTCAGCTCTTCTTGTTCGTTTATCCAGACCATGAACCGCTTCTTTTTGTCCCTGCTCTTGAGGTAGAACGGGCGACTGCAGTTGTGGATTTCCAAGTGGTAGGGTATGTGGATTCTGAAAATCCTTGGGAAAAAATCAAAGGGGCTAGCGCTAATCCAGAAGCCAAAACGGTCGCTTTGGAATTTGATAATTTGATTTTGACCAAGTACCATGGACTTCGTTCAGTCTTTGAACAAGCAACATTTACCAATCTCAGCCCTCGGATTAACCGGATGCGCTTGATCAAATCTGCTGATGAGATCCAAAAAATGTTAGTTGCTGGTCAATATGCAGATAAGGCTGTCAATATGGGATTTGACGCCATTTCTCTGGATAAAACTGAGACGGATATCGTCGCAGAAATCGACTTTGGCATCAAACGCTTGGGCTATGAAATGAGCTTTGAAACTATGGTCTTGACTGGTAACAATGCAGCCAACCCTCATGGCATCCCAGGAAGCAACAAAATTGAAAAAGATGCTCTTCTTCTCTTCGACTTGGGCTGTATGGTGAATGGCTATGCTTCAGATATGACGCGAACAGTCGCGGTTGGAAAACCAGATGATTTCAAAAAAGAAATCTACCACTTGACTTTAGAAGCTCAGCAGGCTGCCCTAGATATGATCAAACCGGGTGTAACGGCGCATGAAGTAGACCGTGCTGCCCGAAGCGTCATTGAAAAAGCAGGTTACGGCGAATACTTCAACCACCGCCTCGGACACGGTATCGGAATGGATGTGCATGAATTCCCTTCTATCATGGAAGGAAATGACATGGTCATCGAAGAAGGCATGTGCTTCTCAGTCGAACCAGGCATCTACATCCCTGGAAAAGTCGGAGTTCGGATTGAAGACTGTGGCTATGTCACAAAAGATGGCTTTGGCCTCTTTACCGAAACCAGCAAAGACTTGCTCTATTTTGATTAAGTTAGAAACTAAGGAGATTGTTGTATGATTGTTTGGCGTGGTAAAGGCTTGCTCGTTCCCCTTGCTCTTATGATTGGAGGAGCTTTGGCGAATATGATTTATTCCTTCCTGCATCTTAATGTAAATAAGAGTACAGATAGTATCATCTTAGGATGTATGTTGGGGATTCTTGCTGCAGCAGTCAATTATTTGCTAACAAAGAAATTTGTTTCCGATCAAGTTCGGTATCTGATTGATGAGGAAACAGGGCAACGCATTGCTTTCCGCGATCGTTCTTCCTTCATGTTCATTCCTAATCGTTACTGGACATGGATTTTTGCAATTGGATTTATTCTAGTCAGCTTCGTAGCCCTAGTGAAGTAAAGCTAGAAGGAGTGTTGCTATTTTACTCAATGAACACAAAAAGCCTTTCAGTCTATACTGAAAGGCTTTTTTATTTCAAGTTTCTTACAGACTCAAATCAAGAAACGGTTGCTAGCTCCATCTGTTTCTTGGTTTGCTCCACCACTTCTTTGAGGCTGGTCTGAGCCATTTCCTTTTCCATGGCCAATTGAATCTTTTCCAGCTTCCCATCTAGGACGCCATGGATGCTATTTCCAATCGGACAAGCTGGATTTGGATGCTCGTGGAAACCAAATAATTGACCAGTCTTCCCAAGGCATTCAACCGCCTGGTAGATATCTAACAAACTAATAGCTTCCAATTCTTTGGCCATCTCGGCCCCACCTGTTCCACGCGCTACATGGATCAAGCCTGCCTTTTTTAATTGAGACAAGGTCTTTCGAATAATGACAGGGTTCACCCCAACACTGCCAGCAATCATATCACTGGTCACCTTGGTGCAATCTCCTTTTAAAGCAATCATGACTAATACATGGGTTCCAATGGTGAAACGACTTGAAATTTGCATGGATACTCCTCTCTTCCATCTAGATAGGGATGTCTTAAACTGGATCTAAAGCCATCAGTAACTAGACACATTTACTCTTCAGACGTTAAAATTCTTTCTTTTAGTCTATTATACCCTTATTTGTTGTAATGTCAACTGTTACACTAATTGAAAAAGTCTCTCAACCATGCGTCTACTTCTACATTGTGTCCCTCTCGCTGGGCTATTTCATGTAGAAGCTCATGATTATGGGTATGGTGGATCCCATTGACTAAACTTTCATAGTAAACTTGGAAGTAAGGGAGTTTCAGATCCTTAGCGAGCTGGAGTTCTTTCTCAATGTCATAGGACACCCGCCGAAAGTCAACATCTTTCAAACCCGATTCATCAAACTCTAGAATAGCATACATGGCCCGGAGATCCTTTCGAAGATTGGCTTGCAAAAAGAAGGGTTGGCCGATGGAACCTGGATTCAAGATGAGCTCTCCACCACTTCCATATCGGAAAAACTGTTGGTGGATATGACCATAGACTGCTAGATCACAAGGGGGATTGGTTACGAGGCGATCAAAATCTTTCTGGTCTCCTATATGGATCAATTCGCGTCCCCAGTTTTTGTCTGGCAGATGATGGGTAATGCCCACTCTTAAGCCGGAAACTTCCCGATGCACTTGCATGGGCAGACTTTGCATGGCCTCTATCTCTTCTGGACGAATTTCTTCTAAGATATACTGACAATGGCGCATCAAATAACGGTGACTAGCCCTTGATGGATCCAGCATCCCCTTCATCGCTCGCCACAAGCTATCTTCCCAATTTCCTAAAATCTGTACGGTAATGGGCAATTCTTCAAGTAGGTTCAAAAGATGTCGTCTACCAGTTCCCGGCATAAGGACATCCCCTAATAACCAGTATTCTTCTACACCTGCCCGCTTGGCATCTCCAAGCACAGCCTCTAAAGCAGTTGTATTCCCATGTATATCCGAAAGCAAAGCAATTTTTGTCATGTCTCTTCTCCTTCTTTCATTATACCAAAGCTCTAAAAAACTTCCACCCTAGGGTAGAAGTTTCTTTTTTATTCAACAGATTTCAA
This sequence comes from Streptococcus sp. 400_SSPC, assembly GCF_001072745.1. Taxonomy (NCBI): domain Bacteria; kingdom Bacillati; phylum Bacillota; class Bacilli; order Lactobacillales; family Streptococcaceae; genus Streptococcus; species Streptococcus sp. 400_SSPC. Next base: position 50,080 of record NZ_JVIQ01000017.1, read on the forward strand.
AGCCTCCAGCATGTCTACCTTACGAAGATGATGATTGACCAAGATTCCTAAGCTAGCTAGGATCAGAATGACGCAAGCGATAGGATAAAGATAGACACCAAGGGCCACCCGCGGATAAAAGAGAATGGCATCTGGGGCGATCATGGCAATCAAGAAGCGATGGAGATAAAAGCCTCCTAGCAAACCCAATCCTATCCCTACAAGAGACAAGAGGATAGTTTCTCGATAAATATAAAGGGTGACTTCTTGATGATGGAAGCCGAGGACCTTAATGGTGGATAACTCACGGATTCGTTCTGCCACATTGATATTGGTCAAATTATACAAAATAACCATCGCTAGCAAAATAGATACCAAAACTAAAATCATCATGGTCTTATTCAATGATTGGGCTACAGAACTGAAGAGAGAAATCAAGGAAGTATTTTGCGTAACAGCAAGCACCGCCCCTTCTTCCATCATGTCCCGACTGACCTTCTGGACCAACTGCTGAGAAGAAGACTGTAATCGGACCAAATAGGCATTCTTCTTAACACTTCTTCCATAGGTTTTCTGATAGGTCGCTTGATTCATATAGACAAAATGGCCAACATAATTTTCGGTAATCGCAGCCACCCTAATCGTATGGCCATCTATCCGCAAGTCATCTCCAACGCCCACCTTGGCCAGCTGCGCTAATTTGCTGGTAATTACCGCCCCATTGGATAGGTCGAGTCTTCCCCCTTCTGAGCGGAGACTGATAAAAGGTTCCAAGCTGTCTTTAGAGGACACCATTAAGGTCATGCTTTGTTTTCCACGTCCGGAAGGATAAGAAGCCTCCACTTGTTTTGTAAAAATGGCTTCTGTCTCTTTTATATCTGCTTGCTTCAAGCGCTTCTTCAAGGATTCTTCCTCTTCGTCTGTCAGGCTGGATTTGGTCGAGAGAATCATATCGTACTTGAGGATTTCCCCAAACTGGCGTTGGGGTACTCCACCGACTGAGGATTGAATCCCCAAGCCCGCAAAAAGAAGAGCAACCGAACCAGCAACACCAAATATGGTCATCACCATCCGCTGTTTATAGCGAAAAATATTTCTAGCGGTCACCTTTTGGGTGAAACTCAGACGTTTCCACAAAAACGGTAGCCGTTCGAGCAAAATACTGGATCCGGAAACTGGCGGTTTTGGAAGGAGGAGGTTACTGGCTTCTTCCTTCAACTCTCTCTTAGCGACTAGATAAGCTGGAAAGACGCTAGAAAGAAGGGAGAGCCCCAAGGCTAATAAGCTATAGGACCCATAAAAATACTGTTGACTAGTTCCTACGACCATCCCCTGCGTAATAATTTGCGAAATGGTTCCAGATAAAACATAATGACCGAGAAGAGTTCCGATGCCTGTCCCAACTGTTCCAGCAACCAAGCCATACAAGAGAAACTTTGCTAAGATATCTTTCGTTCGATAGCCCAAGGCCTTGAACAAGCCCGCATGGCTCCGTTCTTCATCAACAAAACGAGTCATGGTCGTAAACGTGACCATGGCAGCGACTGCGTAGAGTACCACAGGAAATAGATTGCCTACGGCGGAGATACTGGCACTGGCATTACTATACATGAGGTAACCCTGGCCACCTGGAATGGTTTTTCGATCATAGACATGATAGTTTGGTTGCTCTATATTTTTCAGATCTTCCTTGGCCTTTTCCAGGTCCTTCTGTTTAGTTGCTAGTTCCGATTCACCTGTCTGAATGTTGACCAATTGCTGATCTAGTTGCTTTTGAGCTTCTGCCAACTCGAGTCGCCTTGTTTCTAGTTCTTCCTTGGGCAAGAGTGTAGACAGTTGATTCAGTTTATTGGATTGCTCCGTCAATTGTGTCTGTGCTTGACCTGCCTTTTCGCGTGCGTCTGCTAACTGTTTGTTGGCAGCATCAAGTTCTTCTTGCCCTTTTTGGATTTTTTGTTTCCCATCAGCCTGTAGCTTTCGATAGCGCTCCTGACCATTTCCAGCTAAGAGTTCTTCCAGGTCCTTTTGATGGGAGGCCAGACGATCTTGATAGCTGGTTGAGAATGGATTGAACCCCCTCAAATCATCAAACCGAATCCGAGCAAGGCTATAAACAGGACTAGTAAAGGCTTCTTTTGAGAGGACACCATAGGCATCCAAAGAACCACTCCCACTCCTAGCTTGGCCCAAGTCTTTTTCGGACCACATCTCAGCAGACTTTACAAAGCCAACAATTCGATAGTTTTTTGTCTTTAAAACAGATGGACTTCCAGCTTTTTCATGTATCCTTAGCTGATCCCCAATCTGGTAACGATCTTTCCAAAACGCTGCTAGAGCGACCTCATCTTCCTTCTGCGGAAGCCGCCCTGCAGCCAGCTGAAAGCGTGAGATGGTTTCTGGAGTGGAAAAAAGTCGAACAGCTTCGTCCTTTCCGTCAATCGTCACATCTGTCAGGTAGGAAAACTCCAAGCTGGCCCCCGTCAATCCTTGTAGCTCTTCTTGGTCAGTCTTATCCAAACCAAGATCTCCCATGACAGCGAGGTCCAGCATCTCTTGTTGGTCTATAAAGCGCTGGGCAGTCCGATGCATATTTGGGGTCGTTACTTTTAAACCGACCAGGGCTAAGCTACCCAGCATCATCAGCGTTAAAATGGACAAAAAGCGCCCTTTGGAACTGGTAAAGGAATGACATAGATCTTTCCAATATACTTTTCGCTTCATGAACAACCTCCCTAATACTCTAGGCTATCGATATCTAGTGGAGTGTTATGGATGGTCACCGATTTTACTTGAGCATCATGCATCTGAATGACACGATCGGCTATTGGCGCTAAAGAAGCATTATGAGTGACGATAATCACTGTTGCCCCTTTTTTACGAGACATGTCCTGAAGAATCTTTAAAACCTGTTTACCGGTTTGGTAGTCTAAAGCCCCTGTTGGTTCATCACAAAGGAGAATCTTAGGGTTCTTAGCCACTGCGCGCGCAATGGCTACCCGTTGTTGTTCCCCACCAGATAGCTGGGCTGGAAAGTTGTTCAAACGCTCACCCAATCCAACCTCTCTCAAGACTTGTTCAGGATCTAAGGCATCAGAAACAATTTCAGAAGCCAGCTCAACATTTTCCTTGGCTGTCAAATTAGGGATGAGATTATAAAACTGGAAGACAAAGCCAACATCATTTCTGCGATAATCCGTTCGTTGGTGCGAGGAGAAGCTTGAGATGGCTTTCCCATCCACTAAAACCTCCCCTTCATCATTGGTATCCATACCTCCCAAAATATTGAGGACTGTTGATTTTCCTGCGCCTGATGCCCCCAAAATGATGACCAATTCGCCTTTCTCAATTTCAAAAGTAACATCTTTATTGGCAATGATGTCAGTTTCTCCTGACGGATAGCGTTTATAACTATGTTTCATCTCAATATAAGCCATATCTTTTCTCCCACTTAAACACAAGTTCCTATCTTTATTATAGTCCTTTTTTACCGGAAGACCAAGAACAATCAATCCCTTAAAACGACTAAAAAACAAGAAATTTGTGAGGGATGCATTTCCTCTATTTTATGAATAAAGCTATCCAAGAAACTAATACTTTTCTATGCAAAAATAGACAAGGAAAAAGCTTGATCTTATCTAGTTCCTGATATAGAAATCTTCAAGCATCATCTGCCCTCCTCTCTTTAGTTTGTGATATAATAACAAATAAGTATGAATTGTTATGATCGTTTAAATAACTGATATTTCAAGTTTTTCTTTCATTTTTATATAATAGCCCCTTTGAAAGTAGATCTGGGAAAAAATTTTATAATCCTTCCAAAATGGCTTTTATAGTATAAGAATAAGACCTGATTTCAAGCCATTTAGACTTATAGAATGATACTAAAATTTTATTCTGTTGATGAATAAATTTGATTTCTGTATAATATGATGATTAGTGAACAACATTTATACAAAATACATGATAAAGGAGGAACTATGACCCGAAAAAAGAGAAAAACGAATTCTAAAAATGCTATCCGAAGCGCCCTATCACGCCTGCTTCTTGAACAATCACTTGAAAGTCTTACAATTAGCCAACTAACAAAGGAAGCCGGCATTAATCGAGGTACCTTTTACCTCCATTATGTAGACAAACAAGATATGTTCAACCAGCTAAAATCTGAACTTTTAGGCGAGTTGGGAGAACTTTTCGCTACAAGCACCGTCAATCGAGCAAATTTTCTTGCCTCACTTCAATATATTCAAGATAATTATGACTTTATCTATGCCTTGATGCAGATGGATTACCAAGAGTTTCATTTTCTAATGAAAAATTTCACCCTGCAACTTCTTGACGATACTCCACACGCCAAAGACCACTTGGTTAATAAATTCCAAGTTCCTTATAAGTATGCTGTTGAGATCTTTGCAGCTACGATTGAAGCCGTAATCACAAAATGGTTGTCAACTGGTGCAAAAGAAGAGCCGATTGAAATCGCGACAGTCGTATTAAGTGTAACTGACTTTACCACTTGGAACCACCCCATAACAGAATAAGAAAATGAGAAAACGAAAGTTTTCTTTTTTTTATGGATAAGAGCAACTAGCTGGAACCTAAACGCTCTCACAAGATTATTTGCCCAACTATCAGAAAACGTTTTCCTTTTCTTTCCTTTTTAGCTATAATATTTAGTATGGAAAAAAATAGAAATGAGGACCGTTTATGAAAAAGAAGAAACTTCTTTTACCGATCTTATTGCTTGCTCCTGCCTTCCTAGCTTCTCAGGTAGCTGCAGATGAGCAAACAGCTCCAGAAACTAACCTTGAAGTAGCTGCTGCTTCCACAAATGCTACAGATGCTGCTACTCCTGCTTCAACAGAAGCTAATACAGCTACTTCAGAAGGCGCTACAGAGAGCTCAGCTGACTTGCCTGAAGCAAATATCATTCATACCAACGATGTCCATGGTCGGATCGTCGAAGAAAAGGGTGTGATTGGTGATGCTAAATTAGCCGCAGTCATCGATGAAGAACGGGCGAAAAATCCATCTACTTTGGTCGTAGATGCTGGAGATGCCTTCCAAGGGCTACCGATTTCAAATAGTTCAAAAGGGGAAGAACGAGCTAAAATTTTGAACGAAATTGGCTACGATGCTATGGCAGTCGGAAACCATGAGTTCGATTTTGGTTTGGATGAGGCTAAGAAATACAAAGAAATCTTGAACTTCCCACTTCTCAGCTCCAACACCTACATCAACGGTGCTCGTTTATTTGAGGCTTCCACCATTGTCGATAAAGATAAGAATGTCGTTGGGGATGAGTTTGTCGTCATCGGGGTGACAACGCCTGAAACAGCCACTAAAACTCACCCTAAGAATGTCCAAGGTGTTACCTTTACAGATCCTATTTCAGAAGTAAACAAGGTCATCGATGAAATTGAAGCACGCGCTACTGCAGAAGGCAAGACTTACAAAAACTATGTTGTCCTTGCTCACTTGGGAGTAGATACGACTACACCAATCGAATGGCGAGGATCTACCTTAGCTGAAGAACTTTCTAAAAACTCAAAACTGAAAGGAAAACGCGTCACCGTTATTGATGGGCATTCCCATACTGTTCAATCAACCACATACGGAGATAATGTCACCTATAACCAAACCGGTAGCTACCTGAACAATATCGGTAAAATTACTTACCAAGCCAACCAATTGCTTGGTAACCCTCAACAAATTTCAGCAGCTTCAACCAAAAATGTCGTGCCAAATGCCAAAGTAGCTGCCATGGTCCAAAAGATCAAGGAACAGTACGATGCTGAGAATGCAAAAATAGTTCGTGACAATAGTCCGGTAGAACTAAATGGTCAACGGGAAAATGTCCGTGTCCGCGAGACCAACCTTGGAAATGTTGTAGCGGATGCCCTCTACGAATATGGACAAACTGGCTTTAGTCACAAGACTGACCTTGCTGTAACCAACGGTGGTGGCTTGCGCGAAACCATTGCAAAAGATAAGCCAATCACCAAAGGAAACGTTATTGCTGTTCTCCCATTTGGGAATACCATCTCTCAAATTAAAGTAACTGGTCAGAATATTGCCGATATGTTTGCTAAATCTCTTGGCTCTATTTTACAAGAAAAAGATGGCAAAACTGTTCTTGACGAAAACGGTCAACCCCTTCTTGAACCAAGCGGTGGCTTCCTCCAAGTATCTGGAGCGAAAGTTTATTACGATACAACCCTACCAGCTGAAAAGCGCGTCCTCTATATCGAAATTAAAAACCCAGAAACTGGTCAATATGAACCGCTCAACCTTGCTAAAGATTACTACTTGACTACCAATGACTTCTTAGCAGCAGGTGGAGATGGCTACACCATGTTAGGTGGAGCTCGTGAGGAAGGTCCTTCCATGGACGTTGCCTTTGCAGATTACCTTGCTAAGGCAGATCTCACAGCATATGCAACCATCAATCCAAATTCTCGTACCATTTCTATTTCTGCTAACAAAGATACCGATGGAGATGGTGTGGCAGATATTGAGGAAATCAAACAAGGAACAGATCCTGCTAATCCAAAGTCCTACCCAGGAAGCAATAACCAACCAGTTATCCCATCTACCGGTAAAAATGCTCAACCAACTAATCCATCTACCGGTAAAATGGATCAAACATATATTCCAGCTCTAGTTGGTACGAATTCTCCTAATCAACTAGCTAGCCAAACAAAGAATACTTTTACATCTGCTAAGGACGATACACAGATCAAGGCCAACAACCATCACTTGTCAGTGACAGTCGCTAAAACATTCACAGCGGGCTCTGCTACCCTACCAGAAACAGGAACTTCCGACTCTCCTGCTATCTACATGATCGCTCTGTTGACATCCGTCTTAGCCTTCTTTGGTCTAAAGAAAAAAGAAGAAAACGAATAGTCACTGTAAAAAATAGTCTGGGACAACATTGTTCTCAGCCACAAAAAAGCTAGAGATTTCCAATTATGGACCTCTAGCTTTTTAATTTTGAGTAGTTTTCTTATTGTATTTGAGGAGATTATTGGCCATGAGTACTAATCCCATGTCATTTATTACCTGACGCTTGGATTTCTTTTACTTTTAAGAGCTGATACCTCTCATTCACATAGAGCCCCTTTTATGGAGCCAAGTCAGCTTGTTCTGCCTTATAAACCATATTTTCCTGTCTAAAACCTGTTGTGCTATGCCTATGTTTGAGGTGATCAAACTGGTATACCCAACTCTCTGGATGGGTGTAGGTATCAGTTGTTTCATCGTAAGTCCAATTATCCAGATTCATATCAGATTCTTTGTATTTTTCTTCTGTTCCTTGTCAAAAAGACTATATTTAATAAAATGCTCAATACCCATCCTATCTAAGGTAAGAAGAATCTCCACGCTACCGTATCCCGCATCGGCGACAGCTCTTTTTAACTCATGTGTATAGGTTTCTAAAAATGGCAACAGCGTTCTGGTATCTGTTGGATTTTGATAGATGTCATCGTGAAGGACGAACTGATTTTCAGTAGCGATTTGTAGGTTGTAAGCAGGTTTGAGTCCTACGCTTAAATAAGCTTCAATTTCCCTCGTTCAGCTTCAGATAAGTACTTGTAGGATTGATTTGTGGTAGGATAATTAGCAGACATGTTCATCTTCCTTTATACTGTTTTTCGAAACTCTAGTATATCAGATGAACATGTATTTTGTGTTGCACTTCATTTTACAACAGAGCATGTGGTCTGTTTTCAGAAAAGGTAATTTTCTAGACAAGTAGTTGTTGAATAAATAAGACAGGTTCTATTCATTAACCTATCAACCAACTCTTTAGTTTGTAAGTTGGCATCTTGTATACTGAAAAAGAAACAATACTAATCAATTCAACTTACTTGACAAAAGCGTTGCTTAGTGGTTTAATATACCCCATAAGGGTATATCGGAGGTGCCTATGTTTCACTTATTTACAAAAATTGATAGTATTTCTACCAGCGAATTAGAAGCTAAACTCAAGGAACCAATTCAGCTACTGGATGTGCGGACGCCTACGGAATTCCGTAGAGGCCATATCAAAAACGCCAAGAATGTTCCTCTAACCGAAATCGGAGCTTACACACCTGCGACAAATGAAACACTTTATGTCATTTGTCATTCCGGTGTTCGAAGCAAGATGGCTGCTAAAAAGCTCAAGAAAAAAGGCTATGATGTTATCAACGTCCGAGGTGGTATGAGCGCTTGGCCTGGTGATGTTGAATAAATAAAAATCAAAAAGAGCAATTGGTCTAATTTCAAGAAAACCAACTGCTCTTTTAATCATTTGTTCACTATTTAAGAGAAACGTATGTTTTTTATTACTTGCGTTTAATCAAGTATTTAACCGCCTTTTCCAATCTTTCCTTCTGTGCTTGAGGATCCTCTAAAGGGTCGTTAATACAAGTTGTTAAATTCTCCGTTATCATCAGTTCAATAATACGATCAACACTGGACCGCACTGCTGTTAATTGAGTAATGATATCAATACAATCACGCTCTTCCTCCATCATTTTTTGAATACCTCGCAATTGACCTTCTGAGCGTTTGAGGCGTGTAATGTACTTTGATCTTGTCATATCTTTATCCTAAAACGATTTTTCTACATTATATCTCTAATACAGTCCTTTGTCAAAAGGAGCATTTATCTTAAAGACAAAGACTTCTAGTTCTCCACTCTGACTCTCGTTATAATTCCATCTTTATCTGTAATGGAGAATTCAGAAAGAGAAATCCAGTGGGTTCTAGCCTTGTTTCTCTGAGCTTGCGTAAGCAAATTGACCAAAAACTCTTTATTCTCAACTTCAACCAAATAGTAGGCAAGACCTACCATTCCATTCTCACGAGGAGCTAAGTTTTTACCACCCCATTCATTTACTGCTAGATGATGGTGATAATTCCCTGATGCTATCCAACTGACATGTGGAATCGTGAATTTATCCTCAAGACCTAGAGACTCTTGATAAAATGCATATGCCTCTCGGCTATTTTTAACAGATAGGTAAACATGGCCCATGCGAGTGCCTTCTGCGATCACAAAAGGATCAAGTTCTTTGCCTAATTCATAGATTTCTTGCGCAGACAGCTCTTCTGTGATTCCAGTAATTCGACCATCCTCACGAATATCCCACTCGTTCACAGGCTTGTCTCTGTTGAGTTCAATGCCATTGCTCTCTAAATCTTCTAGATAGACAGCTTCACTATAGCCATGATCAGCTCCGCCAACTAGTGGAACCTTTAGGTCTAACAAGCGTTTAAAAATATTTGCCAGATCTTATCAACTTGGATAGGATGGGTATTGAGCATTTGATTAAATATAGTCTTTTTGACAAGGAACAGAAGAAAAAACACAAAGAATCTGATAGGAATTTGGATAATTGGACTTACGATGAAACAACAGATACCTACACCCATCCAGAGAGTTGGGTATAGCAGTTTGATCACCTCAAACACAACCATACCACAACAGATTTTAGACAGGAAATTAGGGTTTATAAGGCAGAACAAGCTGACTTGGCTTCACAAAAGGGGCTCTATGTGAATGAGAGGTATCAGCTCCTAAAAGTAAAAGAAAGCCAAGCGCTTTTATCTGTCGAAGGCAGTCACATCTTTGCCCAACGCAAGGTTAATGTGGAACCTGTCTTTGGGCAGACAAAGGCTTGTTTGGGTTACAAGAGATGTAATCTAAGAGGCAAATGACAGGTTAAAATTGACATGGGATTGGTTCTCATGGCCAATAACCTCCTCAAATACAATAAGAGAATGACTCAAAATTAAAAAGCTAGAGTTCCACAATTGGAAATCTCTAGCTTTTTTGTGACTGAGAACAATGTTGTCCCAGACTATTTTTTATTTCCTGACTACCAAATCCATCTCTTACTGTTTCTTTAAAAGGTTTAGATTCGGATTTTTATGAGTAAAGAGCACGACCTCAATAAAGGTTCCCACTTGGAAGGCAAAGAGCAAGCCTACCAAAATATTGACCCGATGGTCTGTTTCATAGAATGGGGAATTCCATAAGAAGTGATTGGTCACCGTGGAAACTACACACCAGAGACCAAAGAGCTTTTCTTTTTGCTTGGTGCACTGAGACAGGATGAGAAAGGCTCCAACAGATACAACAGCTGTGTAGACTGCATGAGATGCTAAACCACCAGAAATGCGGTTCACTGCCTCTGTTACTGCTGAGAGGTCTCCAGTTCGCGTTTGACGCGCCACATAACCTAGATCTTCAATGATTTGGAAACCAAGACCAGATCCAAAGCCGGCAATTAAAATCGATTTCAAATCCTTACGACCCAAAATCAAGAGGATCCAGAAGGCCACCAGAGCTTTGAAAAATTCTTCAGAAAAAGGTGCTGTCAAAGCATCTGTCCATTTATTAAAGGTACTAACATCCTGAATGAGATGACTATTGAAATGGTCAATGAGGCTGTTCCCTGAAAAACTGAGCCAGCCAGCAACAAAAGCACCACCAAACATGGTCGCCCACAAAACAAGAAGAGGAACCTCAAATCTTTTTGCAAGTCGCTTAATAAAGAGATAAAGAGGAACGACAATCACCGCTAAAACGAGCAGATTTAATACCAAATCTCTTCCTGCTACTTGGTTAAACTCTTGTTGAGAGAGAGAGCCTAGCTCAAACTCCATCCCAATCCCTGCTAAGACCAAAAATAGGAAGAGCAATATTCGTTGAAACTTATTCATCCTTCTTACCTCCCTTTGCTTTCTTTGATTTAATGAAGAAAATTCCTACTCCTATCACTGTCACAAGGGCTAAGCCAATCGTGATGACGAAGTCATAATCAAATGGTACCAAATTGATTTCTTCTTCTTGGTTTGCATCTTCTTCATCTGTTAAATCGTCAATAGCACCTTGTCCATATTGAGCAATCACCTTTTCTTCTGCTTCTTGACGAATTTCTTGCAGACGATCGAAGGTCTTTTGAGCTCGAGTCATGCTCGTTTCTGTCGCTTTTAGGCTCGCCTGCTCTGGCTGCGAAGCGAGGGCAATTTGTTCTTGGTCACTGATTTCTTGCTCAGCCATCCATTGAGATTCTAGGCGTTCCATTTCAGTACGGATGGCTCCATCTCCGAACAAATCAGGATATTTGGCAACTAAATCATTAATGCGAGACATGGTCCAATACCAAGATTGGGGATTATAGGCTGTCCCTAATTCTTGATAGGCTTGGTAGGTATTGGTGATATTGCCATAGTAAGGCAGGTAAGGAGCATTTCGTGGGCTTCCCATCGCTAACCACATAGTTCCCCCACCAGCACTATCAGGAACATTGTCCTTTAATTGGAAAATATGGGCTTCCATGACATTCGGGTTCGAAATCGGGTATTTATAGACTTCATCAAACTTCCCTTTTTCTGGAATCCCTTTTCCATCTAACTCCATTTGATCTTGTGGTTTGAAGTCTGTTCCTTCTAACCGATTGCGTTGGAGATTCATCGCATCACGTAGCGTCAATTTCCGATCCGTTGTATGCATCAAGTCAAAATACTCGTCATCGTAGTTCACATCTGCATCTGGATCCAGTGACTTAATACCAGACCAAACACGAGAACGATCTGCCTCATGCAAAGGTGGATTGTAGGATTGAGACACATGGAACTGGCCATCGATTTCTTTATAGGTTCCTGCATCACGGGCGACTTTTTCAACATCCTTCGAGGCAATAGTCCGTTCCTTATCTGAAAAATCAACATGTCCTAAGAAGAAGGTATTTGGAAAGACTGCATAGCGATCTTCTGGGAAGAGAATCGCTACATATTGGTGACCAGAAAGGATCTCCATGTACCAGATACCTTCCTTGTCCGCGATCGTCACAATATTTCCTTCTGCTGCCCCTTTTTCTTCCACAATTTTCGCAATGAGCTCGACTCCTTCACGAGCCGTTTTGACACTTGGAAGAACGACAGTGGTGAGGGCAGACTCAGCCAAGCCGTCCTCTACATAAGGATCGACCTTTTTAATGTTGTCATTTGCTGAAGCTGAGACGGTCGCCGAGATGGACACACCATGCTCATTAAAACCAGCTTCATCAAATACACCCTGTTCTGGTGTAACATCTGGGACAGCTGTATATTTATAACTTACTTCTGGGAGCTCATACTTAAAGCCATTGGTGGCATCTTCAAAGACCTCCCCTTTCTTGTTATAAGTTCGTTCTCTGACCACAAAGTTCTTATTGTGGTTTGGTTCTAAGTCCTCCGTACGTCCGTACAAAGCATTCCCATCTGCTGTTAACTTTTTACCGATGATAAAACCTGTACAGGCCTCTACCGGTTGGGCAAAGAGGAAGAGAGCAGTGATCAAGCCCAAGGCTGATCGAGCATAACGTTTCTTCATATTGAACTCCTTTAACTAGATATTAACCGTATAACCTCTTTTAGTATACCTTTTGAACCAAAGTTTGGCAAGCGCTTACAACGACTGTAATCAATTAGTAATCTATCTGAAAATTGTTTGACCTTCAAATTATTAAACAACCTTCTCTATCTAACTGTATACAAAAAAGCTCGGAACTTCTTCCAAGCTTTTTCTGAATACTCTCTACCTTTTTAGGAAAGAATCAGGCTCGCGACAAGGGGACTTATAAAGACGTAGAAAACGCCAGTTATCCCAATTGCTAAGCCACCCATAGCTCCGGCTACTTGACCATACTGAAAGGCTGTACCAGTCCCCACCGCATGACCTGTACCCCCAAGGGCCAAACCAATGGCAACAGGATCCTCTACTTTTAGGAACTTAAGAATCGTTGGTCCTAGGACACTTGTCAGGATACCTGTCGCTACAACGACAACTAGGGTAATGGTAGTTATTCCCTGCATTTTTTCAGAAATCCCCACTGCCATGGCTGTTGTCACAGACTTAGGAAAGAGGGAAATAGCTAGAAAGTACTTCATCCCAAAAAGCTTAGCCAAGACAGCTGTAAAAAGCGTGTTGACTACTACTGCTAGAAAACTACTAAGAAGAATACTCTTGGCATGGTGCTTCATCAAATGGAAACTCTTATACAAGGGAATTCCCAGGACAACCGTTGAGGGCACAATCAAATTACTGAGGTAGGTCCCGCCAATATTATAGGCCTTATAGGAAATCCCTGTCAGCTTTAAGAAACCAATGATCAAGACCGTTGCAACTAAGAGGGGGGTCGTGATGGGATGGGGAAAACGACGAAAAATCATCATCCCAATCAGATAGGCAAAGACTGATAAAGAAATCCCAAAGAGAGGATTTGACCACAAACTTTCCATTATTTTATCCCTCCTTCATAATCCCCCTCATACCTTGTCTTGATAAAACCGACAACTAAGGCAATAAGGGTTACATTGATGATGATAGCCCCTAAAATAATCAATACGATGGGCAATAAATAAGGCTGGATAACATCAAACTTATCCATAATCCCAACCGCTGGAGGTAAAAATAAAATCGTCATATTGGCTAAGAGAAAAGATCCGACCAGATTCACATGGCGGATACGAAGCCATTTCAACTGCAAGCAAAGAAATAAAATCAGTAGACCGATAATACTTCCTGGAATTGGCAAATGAAAGAGGGTCGATATCCCTTCCCCAATCAAAGAGATGGTAAAGATAATCATCAGTTGAACATATAGTTTCACGCGCTTCTCCTCAAAATTCTTGAAAGATACACTAACAGTCTACTCCTTTTCTGTAAAAAATCAAGTATTTTCAGAAAGTTTTCAGATATAAAAAGACAAGGACGACTGCAAGGGTGTCCTTGTCTAGAGAGCTATTTATATTTTCTTGGCTAGCATGGTCGCAAAGCGTAAGGCAATTCGATTGCCATTTTCATCACGTCGGTGCAGATGCCCTGGATTTTCATTGTATTTAACGAGTTCCCAATCTTTGTAGTAGTCTGCTAGCTCGCCTTCCTTAAAAGTAAAGGAGAAAGGAACCTGGCAAGGATAGTCCTCTGTATCCATGGCACAAACGATCAAGTTATAGCCACCTGGATTGGTCTGGTCTTGCATATTTCGAATAATCGCCGGAATGCGATCCGCTTGCAAGAACATGAGGACAACCGTTGAAACAATCAAGTCATAACTTTGTTTTAGGTTCGCTGAGTTGATATCATAGAGTCCCACAGTCATTTCCAAATCTTCTTGCTCTACAATACTTTGTAGGATCTCTAGGGCCAATTCATTTTGATCGACTGCTGTCACTTCAAAGCCATGTTGGGCTAAAAAGAGAGCGTTTCGTCCTTGTCCACACCCCAAATCCAAGGCCTTGCCTGGAGAAAGGGACTCCATGGCTTCTAGCACTTCTGAATGGACGGGATTGCTATTATATTTTTTGGGAAAATAATCTTTGGGTTCACAGTAGAATTCCAAAAACCATTCCACATCATCTGTAAGGGCCTCTACGCGGTGCCAAGCTTGAGGTTGTGCCATCGGGTTATCCGCACCTGCCTCAAACACATGGCTGGCTACTTCTTCCCCATCTTCCGTCAGCTCAACAAACTTGAGTTTTCCTTTGAGAACGGTAATCTTTCCCCAAGTACCTACTTTGGTATTGTGTTTTCTTTGGACTGCTTCAGGCATGGTATCCTTGGTCCACAAAGGCATCCGTTTATAAGCAATTAATTTTTCAGGCATCCGTTTCTTCTCCTTCTTTCTATCTATCCCTATCATACAAAAATTGCATGCAAATAACAATAAAAAGAGTGGAATTACAAGCTCCTTTTGTGAAGACTTCTATTCCACTCTCATAGAATCCAGTTGAGGCAGGATGCTGATTTAGCAGTCTCAGTCTACTTATTCTTCATTTTCATTCTTTTTTGATTTTTTAAAGTAGAAACCTGCCAAGCCAAATCCTGCAAGTGCCAAAACTCCTAAGACGGCAGATAAACTGCTGTTTGAATCACTTGCCTTGCTAGATGATTGACTAGAAGCTGTTTCTTCCTTCTTTTCTGTCTCTTTCGATGCATCTTTTTTAGCTTGAGCTGCTGCGACCAGATTGGCCTTGTTATAGCCATCATAAACAAAGTCTGCTTCCAAACCTTTTTCTGTACGAATCTTATCTTCCATCTCACTTTCAACTTGCTTGATTTGTTTGAAGATAGTTTCCGCACGTTTAAGTGAGTCACTTGTTACTTCGTCTGCAGTAGCTTTCGCTTGGTCATCAGTGAGTCCACTGTATTTTTGATCCAAAGCTGCTTGTTCTTTGATCCAGCCTTTTTCCAATTCTTTCCACTTCTCTTGGATGCTATTACCAAATAGATCTGGGTATTTCATGACCATTTGGTCAATATGCCAAACAGCCCAATACCAAGAAGTTGGATCATATTTGGCAGAGCGAACTTTGAATGGTGCGTAGGTATCGTTGACAATACCATAGAATGGCACATAAGGCGTGTTCCGGCTTTGAGCGAGACCTAACCAAACAACACCACCAAATGGTGTTGGCAAGTCCTTCTTAATTTGGTATACGTGGGCGTTAATGACGTTTTCATTTCCCAAAGCATATTTGTATTTATTGGTATCGACTTCTTTACCTGGTTCCACTAAGTCATCTGGTGTGTATTGTTTGAGGTGTTCGAACCGGTTCCGTTGTTCAGCGAAAACATCTTCTAGACTATACTTTTTAGAAGGATCCGTTGGTTTGTGCAAGAGGTCAAAGTGCTTATCATCATATTTGATGTCCGCTTTAGGATCCATCAAGGTAATCCCTGCATAGGTCCGTGAGCGGTTGCGTTCGGTATATTCATCTGGACCATATGAGTCTGCAATATGGAAGTTACCATCTTTATCAGTCTTGTAGTGGTCTGCCTTTTTAGCAACTGCTTCCACATCTTTTGAAGCAATGACATTGTCCTTGTCCTTGAAATCCACATGTCCTAGATAGTAGGTATTGGCAAAGATGGCATAGCGGTCTTGAGGGAATTTAATGGCTACATATTGGTGACCAGAGAGGATTTCCATGTACCAGAGTTCATCTTTATCTGCTACGACAATGATGTTTCCTTCGGCAGATCCTTTTTCATCAAGTACCTTGGCAACCAACTCAATTCCTTCACGAGCTGTTTTGGCACGTGGGAGAACCAAGTCTACCATAGCAGCTTCAGCCAAGCCATTTTTCACAAGTGGATCTGCTTCCAAAATCTTATCGTGTGGGGTTGCAGATACGGTAGAAGTCATGGAAACGCCCGCTTCGTTAAAGCCGTGTGCTCCGAAATTCCCGTTGGAACCATCTCCATGGGCTGCATCATAAGTTGCGGTATATTTCATTTCATGACTCAAGTGGGGATAAGCAAAGCCGTTGGATTCGTCCTCCAACATATCCCCATCCTTATAGTCTTTGGCAGGTACCACTTCGTAAGTTTTATTGTGGCGACCACCATCGGGAGCATAAGGATAGTCTTCAGTCCGCCCAAAGAGCATGGAACCATCTGTCGTGAGTTCCTTCCCAACAATGAAGGCTGAGCAGGCCTGCGCAACTTGAACTGGAATCAAGGCAAAGGCCATCAAAGCAATCATCAGTTTGACCAGTAGTTTTCTCATAGTCGATCTCCTTTATGACTACAAAAGAGGCTAGAAAATCATTTTCAAGCCGACGAAAAACAACTATACCAACGCTACCTTCAGTATACTCTTATCCAGATAATAATGCAAGCGGTTTCAAGAAAGGAAATTTAAAAATAGGAACAGTTTTCAGCCCTTGCTTCAGCTGTTCCTATTTCTTACTTTAACGCGTATTGTATTGCTTCATGACACGAGCAATGTCACGATTTTGCTCCCGCCGTTTGATGGATTCACGTTTGTCATAATCGTGCTTCCCTTTGGCTAAGCCCAGCAAGAGCTTGGCGTAGCCATCCTTAAGGTAAACCTTAAGGGGAACTAGAGTCATCCCTGTTCCTTTAGTCTCCTGCTCCAACTTTTGAATTTGCTTCTTATGCAGCAAGAGTTTGCGACGACGCTCTGGGTCTTGGTTCCAGATATTGCCTTCCTCATAGGGAGCAATATGAACATTGCTGAGCCAGACTTCCCCATTTTTGACTTGGGCAAATCCATCCTTGAGGTTGATACGAGCTGCTCGAACACTCTTGATTTCTGTACCAGTCAGGACCATTCCTGCTTCAATGGTTTCAACAATTGTATAATCGTGGCTTGCTTTCTTATTTTGTGCGACGACCTTTCCCTCGCCCTTTGCCATGCTTAGCTCCTTTCTTAGCTACTTCCTTGTAAAAAGGTTTCTTACTCTTTTTCTTCTTGTCTTTTGAAGAATGCTTGCGCTTGTTCTCTCTAATGCCTCCTTGCTTTCGTTCTTCTTTCTTAGAAGAAGCGCGCTTAGAGTGTCCATTTCGATCTTTACGACCCGATGTTTTAGTGACTTTTTCAATCAAATCCAGCTCACTTGGGATATAAGAAAAATCAATCTCGCCAGTCATCTTATCCGCTCTTTCGACCCTGATTCGGATCTCCTGACCGACACGGAAGGTCACGCCTGATTTTTCCCCACGCAAGGTCAAATCTCGCTCGTTAAAATGATAAAAACCAGGTAAGGTGGTGATGTGGATCAAACCTTCTACGGTATTTGGCAATTCAACAAAGAGACCAAACTTGACGACACTGGACACCAAAGCATCGTACTCTTCGCCAACATAGTCTTCCATGTACTCTGCCTTCTTCATGGCTTCTACTTCCCGTTCGGCATCAATGGCGCGGCGTTCCCGACTAGAGGATTGGCTAGCAATATCTGGAATGACCTGTTCAAAATGACTAGCTACTTCAGAATCTTTTCCATACTCTCGCACCATGCGGTGGACTAATAAGTCTGGATACCGGCGAATCGGACTGGTGAAGTGAGTATAGAACTCAGCTGCTAGCCCATAGTGGCCGTGGTTGTGCTCGGAATAACGCGCTTGTTGCATGGAACGAAGCAACATCATAGACAAGACATCAGCATAGGGTTCCCCTTCTACCTTCTTCATGATGTCCTGCAAGGTTTCCTGACTCATGGAACTAGCTGTCCCATAAATTGGAAGGCCAAAACTAGAAGCATAATCGATAAACTTTTGCACTTTCTCTGCTTTGGGTTCTTCGTGAATCCGGTAAATAAAGGGAAGTTTTCGTTTGGCAAAATGCTCTGCTACTGTCTCATTGGCGATCAGCATGAAGGATTCAATCATCCGTTCTGCAACCCCACGTTGGCGCAAGACGATGTCTACTGGTTTTCCTTGAGGATTGACTAGGATTTTTGCTTCACTGGTATCAAAGTTCAGAGCTCCTCGTTTTTCCCGCATTCCTTCTAAGATCTGATGAAGAGCAACCATGGCTTCGATACTTGGCACAATAGCTTGGTATTCCTCACGCTTCTCCTGGTCCCCAGCAATGATCTCATTGACATCGCTATAGGTCATACGGAAAGTCGTTTTAATGACCGTTTGGGTGATCTGGTAGCGAAGGACCCGACCACGCTGGTCGATCTCCATAATGGCTGATTGGGTCAAGCGATCCACTTGAGGGTTTAAGGAACAAATCCCGTTTGATAGACGCTCAGGTAACATGGGCACGACCCGGTCTGTGACATAGACAGAGGTCGCGCGGTTGAGGGCTTCCTTGTCCAAGGCAGAACCTTCGGTTACATAATAAGAGACATCTGCTATGTGAACGCCAAGCTCAAAATTCCCACCTTCCAAGCGCTTGATGTGAACCGCATCATCCAAGTCCTTGGCATCGGCACCATCAATGGTAAAGATGATTTCATCTCGAAGGTCCAAACGTCCCTCCATATCCTTCTCACTAGGCTGGTCTGGGATGCTTTCTGCTTCTTTGAGGACTGCTTCTGGAAATTCTGAGACGATATCCATAGACTCTAAAACTTCCAAGACATCGATCCCAGGATCTGTCACATGCCCAACCACATCTTGTACTGAGGCTATAAAGTAGTTGTACTTCCGACTTGGATACTGTTCAATAGCTACCTTGAGAACTTCCGTTCCCTCTAATTGTAGGGCAGGTTTTTTCACGTAAATGCGTTGACTAATCTTTTGATTCTTTGAAAGGATGTAGCCTGCATATTTGGGTTTTTCCTCATCCAAAACGATTTGGCCGACGACTGTTTGGAGGCTGTGCTCCAAGACATCAATGATTTTCCCCTCTGCCGCGGTCCCCTTTTGCCGATCGGCGACCTTGGTGATTACAACCTCAACTGTATCCCCATCAATGGCATGGTTGACATCATTTCGTCCAATAAAAAGGTCCTCTTCTTCCCCCTCTAAGCTGACAAATCCAAAGCCACTCTTATGAGCATGGAAAATCCCTTTCACAGTAATGACGCCTTTTGGCTTGGCATCAAGGAGACTTAAAAAACCATTTTCTTCAAAGGTTAGTTGACGACGTCGCTCCATCAGCGAAATGGTCTTAATCAGTTCACGAAAACCTTTGGCGTCAGTACTCCCAATGGCTTGAGCCAATTGATCAACCTGAGCTTTTCCCTCCTGTTTTAAATAATCAATAATTTTACTTTTCATATCTTGTGCTGGTCACCCAGCCTCCTTTATTTTCTTTCTTTCAGAGAGATTTCTTTACAAGTGACAAACTCCCTATCAAACGACCCATAGATGAAAAAATAGGCAAAGACAATGTCTAAGCCTATCTTATTTACTGGATAATACCATTAGAATCATCGCAATCAGTAACCAAAGGAAAATCATGACTCCTGTTAAACGTTGCATGACTGCTTCGAATCCACGAGCTTTTGAACGTTCGAATAAGTCATTTGAGCTTGCATCGAATACGTTGCTAGATTGATTTTTAGTTGGTTGCATGAAGATAGCAATAACAATTAATACAGATAGTACCAATAAAATAGTAATCAACGGTTTAGTCATAATTAAAAAACTCCTTAAAATCTTATCTATTTTACCATAAAAATCATTTTGTTTCAAGATGTAATGTCACTTTTCTCTCTTTGGGACAATACTTCAAAACTTCAATTTTTTCAGGGTGTGTCTTCATATTTTTACTTGTCAAATAATTCTGACTACCACAGCTCGTGCAGGTTAGTTGTACTTTAATGCGCACTGATTTCTCTCACTTTCAAATACTTTCTAAAGATGAATAAAAGGAAGGCCAAATCTATAAAGGCTAGGATAGCAGTCCCATAGAATACCCAATGGTAATTGACATGCATGGCAATACTAGAGCCCATCAGGGGACCAAGAACTCCCCCAACATAAAAGAAGAGCTGATTGTAACTAAAAATCCGAGAAATTCCTTCCTTGGGAGTCATGCGGTTTAAGAGAGCCGTCACTCCGGGCATTAAGGCTCCTGTTCCAATTCCAAATAGGAAGCGAAGAAGGCCTAATTGAAAAGGGGTCTGAGCAAGGGCACAGAAGATGTAGAGGATGCCACTATAGAGAAGAGATAAAAGTAAGAGGCGATGGTTGCCAATTTTATCTCCAAGCTTTCCCATCCATCCCGATGTTAGGATACTGGAAATCCCCATCGCTGATACGATCAGTCCAGATACAAAAATAACATTGTCGCTCTGGCCAAGTTCTCTCACATAGAGTGGAAGAATGGGAGAAATGGACTGACCGATCATCTGAATGGTCATACTGGTCAAAAAGAGGCCCAGTAAAATGTCCTTATGCTGGATAGAAGCCAGTAATTCCCAGCTTGAAAGGTGCTCCTCTTTCGATATTTGTTGGTAGTCTTCCTCAATGCCCCACCAAGTCAAGACAGAGACAAGAAAGAGGAAAAAACCAACGAGGAGAAAGACATTCCGCATACCAAATTGCTCTGCGATCAATCCCCCCAACAAGGGGCCCATCAAGGTACCGGCAACGGTTCCCGTCGATAAGGTTCCTAGAGCATATCCAGATTGATTCTTTGGTACCTGACTGGCAATGAGAGCCGTGCTATTAGGCACAAAGCCTGAGAAGACACCATTTAATAAGCGTAGGAGCAGCAACCAAAAGACGGAAGGGACAAAAGCAATTCCTCCCATGGTCAAGGTCATAGCAATCGAGGCTCTCAACATCATGGGTTTCCGACCATAACGGTCCGCCAAACTCCCCCAGATTGGGGCCATTAGAGCGGAAGTCAAAGAGGAGGAGGCGACTGCAATCCCAGCATAAAAAGGAACTGCCGGACCTTTCACCCCCAATTCCTCCACAAATAGAGCCATAAAGGGAACCACTAACGAAAGACTAGCACCTACGAAAAAGCAGCCAATCCAGGCAATAAAAAGATTTTTACGCCAATTGATTTCCAGTGAAATAGGATCATCTTCTTTCTATTTGTTCTAAAGCACGATCGATTTCCTGATAGAGGTGATCACGCTGGCTATTGTTATCGATCACGAGATCGACAAGAGTTTTTTTCTCATCTAGAGGCATCTGGGCTGCTAAACGATCGCGCGCCTGGACCTCTGTTAAGGCATTGCGCTCCATCAAACGTTCTAACTGAGTATCTTCCGTCACATATACCAGCCAGACTTGGTCAAACCAGTCCAGATATCCCTGCTCGATTAACAAGGGGATATCCATGAAAAAGATGTCTTCTGTTGCAGCTTGTCGGTCCCGTTCTCGCGCCAGAGCTTTGCGAATGATGTCCCCTTGTACTTGGTTGGACCAGGCAATCTCTTTCTGGCTTGAAAAGATGCGTTGAGCCAGAGCAGGACGATTCAAGTCTCCTGTATCTAGAAGGATGTCCCTTCCAAAATGATCTACCAAAGCTTGATAGAGTTCTCCACCTGGTGCCTGCAAATCATGGACTACTTGATCAGCATCAATGACAGGATATCCTTTTTCTCTCAAATAGGAGGTGACAGTAGACTTTCCTGAAGCAATTCCTCCTGTTAATCCGATGATTCTTGCCATCTAGTTCTCCTTTTGACAGTGGGGGCAAAAATGGGTTCCGCGTCCCCCCAGCTGGATTTTCTCAATCGGAGTCCCGCAGCGCAAACAAGGCTGGCCTGTTTTCCCATAGACCTGGTGTTCTTCCTGCATGGTGCCATCCTCACCAAATGCATTGCTGTAGGAGCGAATGGTGGAACCACCCTTTTCAACAGCCTG
The DNA here is from genome assembly GCF_001072745.1 of Streptococcus sp. 400_SSPC. NCBI lineage: Bacteria > Bacillati > Bacillota > Bacilli > Lactobacillales > Streptococcaceae > Streptococcus > Streptococcus sp. 400_SSPC. Next base: position 72,131 of record NZ_JVIQ01000017.1, read on the forward strand.
AGCAAGCACGGCAATCGTTTCTTTGCGAACGGCTTTGGCTTCTCTAGCAGTCAAGCTTTGACCCAAACGGGCTGGATGAACCTTGGCTCGATAAAGAACCTCATCCACATAAATATTGCCCAAACCAGCTACTAATTTTTGGTCTAAAAGAGCTGATTTAATGGGTTTCTTTGATTTTTTAAGAGCTGCTTGGAAGGCTGGGTCTTTAAAATCCGCTTCCGTCGGCTCTGGACCAATTTTTTTCGCCAAAAAATAGCTGTCGACAAGCTCAGGTACTAGGACTTCCATGGTCCCAAACTTGCGGACATCTTCATAGACCAGAGTGCTACCATCTGTAAAATGAAAGAAGACATGGGCATGCTTGCGAAGAGGAACCTCGTCTGGATAAAAGAAATACTTGCCTTCCATCCGCAAATGCGAGATGAGGACCAGATCCGTCAGATAAAATAAAAGGTATTTCCCACGGCGCCCCATGGCCCGAATTTCTTGACCTGGAAGATCTTGACAAAAAGCATCTAGATCCGTATGAATCATCTTTGGATACTTTACTTCCATTGACTGAATGGTTTTTCCAAGAATTAATTTCTCAAGACCGCGTCGGACAGTCTCTACTTCTGGTAATTCAGGCATAGAACTCCTTTCAAAAACAAGAAGCAGGCTTCTGCCCACCTCTTTTTAATATTCTTTTTCGTTGTATCCGAAATCGGCAAGATCCAATTTCTTATCCCGCCAATTTTTCTTGACCTTGACCCAGGTTTCTAGGAAGACCTTATCCCCTAGCATGAGCTCGATATCCTTACGCGCAAGGGTCCCGATCTTCTTGAGCATGGCCCCACCTTTTCCGATGACAATGCCTTTTTGGCTATCGCGCTCGACCATGATGGTTGCACGGATATGAACCTTATCTGTCTCTTCATCCCGCTTCATAGAATCCACCACTACGGCAACAGAGTGGGGAATTTCTTCCCGCGTTAAATGCAAGACCTTCTCACGGATCATTTCAGAGACCAAGAAACGCTCTGGGTGGTCAGTGATTTGATCAGCAGGGAAATATTGGAAACCTTCTTCTAAGTTTTCGCTCAAAATATCAATCAAATGCGAAACATTGTTTCCTTGAAGGGCTGAAATCGGCACAATTTCTTTGAACTCCATCTGACTACGGAAGTCATCGATTTGCGCCAAGAGTTGGTCAGGGTGCACCTTGTCGATCTTGTTGACCACCAGAATAACCGGCACCTTAGCAGCCTTGAGGCGCTCGATGATCATGTCATCGCCTTTCCCACGTGGCTCATCTGCTGGCACCATAAAGAGAACGGTATCGACTTCTCGAAGGGTGCTATAGGCCGACTCTACCATGAAGTCTCCAAGCGCTGTCTTGGGTTTGTGAATCCCTGGGGTATCGATAAAGACGATCTGTTCCTTATCGGTCGTGTAGATTCCCATAATCTTGTTGCGCGTTGTCTGCGCTTTATCACTCATGATGGCAATTTTTTGCCCCATGACGTGGTTCAAAAAAGTTGACTTCCCGACATTGGGACGTCCTAAAATGGCTACAAAGCCTGATTTAAATGTCATAGTTTCCTTTCATGAGGGAAGTCTCCCTCTTATCCAAATACCAAAGCCCACAACTTGGGCACAAATATGATGAGACCTGTCACAAAGGCAAAGCCCGAAATAACGAGAACCGCTCCTGCGGCCATATCCTTGGCATTCTTTGCCAGCATGGAGAAATGGTAATCACTCGCCAAATCCACTACATTTTCAAGAGCAGAATTCATGATTTCAAAGGCAATGACCAAAGAAACACTTAAGAGTAGAAAGAGCCACTCTGTTGCTGAAATGCCAAAAAGGAAGCCTGCAACAATCGCTAAGATAGCTGAAAGTGCATGCTTACGCATATTTCGTTCCTCTTTAAAGGCTGTGAAAATCCCTGTTAAAGCAAATTCAAGACTGGCAATCAGTTCTCGATTTTTCCATTTTCGTTTATTGTCTTGTGAGTCCATAGGCTGTCAAAATCTCTTCCTGTAAGCCAAACATTTCCTTCTCTTCTTCCGGCGTATAGTGATCATAACCGTTGATATGAAGGAAGCCATGCACTGCTAAAAAGCCCATCTCGCGCTCAAAGCTATGGCCATACTCAGCAGCTTGCTCACGCGCCTTGTCTACAGAAATAAAGAGCTCTCCAATATAGGTATCAAACTCTGCCATCATTTCTGCCAATTCTGGATGGTCTTCTAAATCTTCTTCCGAAAAAGCAATGTCCATCTCTGGTTTGTATTCCAGACTGATCACATCCGTTGGGCGATCCGTATCCCGGTATTCCAAGTTCAATTCATGGCTACGTTCGTTGGTTACAAAGGTCACTGCCATTTCCTTGTCTTCTTTGCCCAATTTTTTTGCAGCAAATTCTAAAATTTCCTGGGTTTGTTTGATCATTTCTTCAGAGACTTGACCGGTCTCATCAACCATTTCAATATACATCTTGGATCACCTCACTATCATTTCAATTATAGCATAAAAATAGCGTATATACTAGAATACACGCTACTTTTACTATTTGAAGAATGCCCTTTTATTCAACCGTCTGTTGGATAGCTTGCATCTGGGCATAGATACCACCATGGGCAATCAAGTCTTCATGTTGGCCCCGTTCGACAATGCGTCCTTCTGATAGAACCAAGATCTGATCCGCATCTTGAATGGTCGATAAGCGATGGGCAATGATAAAGGTGGTCCGCCCCTTTTGCAGGACTGCCATAGCCTTCTGGATAACTTCTTCTGTTTCCGTATCGATGTGAGAGGTAGCCTCATCCAAAATCAGAATTTGCGGATTCATATAGAGGGTCCGAGCAAAGGAAATCAATTGGCGCTCCCCGCTTGAGAAGGCAGATCCCTTTTCAACCACTGGATGGTCAATTCCCTTTTCTAATCTCTGGATCATAGGCAGGGCACCGACCTGTTTTAGAGCATCCAAGACGCGATCACGGTCGATATCTGTTTGACTCATGGCCACATTGCTAGCAATGGTCCCTGAGAACAGATAGGGATCCTGCAGGACAATCCCCATATGGCTTCGTAGGCTCTCACGAGAGACTTGGCGAATATCTTGACCATCGATCAAAATCGCTCCTTCTTGAGGATCATAAAAACGATAGAGCAGGTTCATAATCGAAGACTTACCTGATCCAGTATGGCCCACAAGAGCGATGGTTTCCCCTGGACTAGCCTGAAAGGCAATATCCCGCAGAACTGGTTTGCCTTCTTCATAGGCAAATTGAACGTCGTCAAACACGACTTCTGCCTTTTCTATCTTCAGTTCCGATGCACCATCGGCCTCCAAAGGTTGGTCCAAGAAAGCAAGGACGCGGCTCCCCGTTTCTAAGGATCGCCGAATATTTGGGAATTGACGACTAAGGGCAGCCATTAGTTCAAAGAGATTCATGACATAGTTGATATTGATAAACAAGAAACCAGCCGTCACACCAATATTCCCTTTTAAGTAAGACATGCCAGCGATGGTCAAAATACCTGCAATGACCAAATACTTGAGCAATTCCGTCAAGGTCCAAGAAGCGATTGAATCAGCTAAAAGAATCCGGTCATTAGCCCCTAGCATCTTCTGCGTAGTGGCTTCAAACTCCTCGATAACATGGGGCTCTTGACCGTAGAGTTGGATCATGCTGGCACCATGCAAGAGTTCATTGACCTGGGTATTGACCTCGCTTCTCGCATCAAAGAAATCCTTCATCGGTTGGTCCGTCATAACCTTATAGAGATACTGGATCCCATAGAAAATCGGAAAGACCAAACACAAGAGAAGGCCAATCATAGGACTCAGGTAAAAGAGAATCCCTAGAACGAAGAGAAAACGTACTAAAAAGATGATCAACACCATACAGGAGTTATAAAACTGAGTCCGCAAGGTTTCCGTATCATTGACAATTCTTGTCGCGATCTTTCCAGCCGGCTTATCATCAAAATAAGAGATAGGTAGCCCTTGCATGACTTGAAAGGCTTGGTCTCTTAGGTTAGCCGTCACTTGATTGCTTCCGTGTAGCAAGATCCGATTTCCTAGGTAGCTAATCAGCTGTCCAATGCTCAAGACCAAGAGATAAAAACCTCCCATCTGGAGTAGCTGATCTTGCTCTCCACCATGGGTCAGTGCAGTCAAAGGCCCATCAATCATCTTTTGAAGAACGAATGGAGACAACTCAGAAAAGATGGTGGCTAATAAGAGACAAATAAAGCCAACAAGAAAGACTGTAGGATAAAGCGTGATCCTAGATAATAATCGTTTCAATACTTTCATCTTATTCTCCTTCCTGTTTTTGTTGCCGTTGGTATTGTTCGTAGTACCAACCCTCTTGAGCCAGCAGATCACAAGCCCTGCCTTCTTCTACAATCTGTCCTTGATCCAAGACGATGATCCAATCCGCCTGATGGACAGCAGACAAGCGATGGGAAACAATAATGGTCGTCTTGTCTTTTCGTTCTTTTTGAATGGTGTCAATAATGGCCTGTTCGGTCTTGGCATCCACTGCTGAAAGGGAATCATCTAACAACAAGAGATCTGCATCTCTTAAGAAGGCACGCGCCAGAGAGATCCGTTGTTTTTGACCTCCTGATACAGAGACCCCTTTCTCACCGATCATGGTGTCCATTCCCTGAGACATCCGCTCGAGATCATCCGCAAAAGCAGCTTGGGCTACCGCTTCCACTATATCCTCGTCACTAGCACCATTTTTACCCAGAGCGATATTATCACGAATGGACTTGGAGAATAAAATATGTTCTTGGGAAACGTAACCAATTTTATCTTCAATGGAACGCCGATTGTAGGCAACGACCGGTTGCTGGTTAATCAAGAATCCTCCCTCACCAACTGGGTACTGTCGCAAGAACTGTCGGATTAGGGTCGTCTTTCCTGATCCTGTACGACCAACAATCCCTACTGTTTGGCCTTTCTGAACGGTCCAATAAATACCTGACAGGCTCTTTCGCTCAGCACCAGGATAGCGGAAGGAATAATCCTTAAACTCTACCGAATCAATTTGTGTCAAGTAATGCGGACCATCTGGCTCTAAATCATCTGTTTCATCAATCACTTCTTTTAACTTCTTAAAGGACATTTGCCCTGTCTGATAGACCAAGATAAAATCTGATAGCATCCACATAGGCTCAACCAAGAAGACCAAATACAGTTGCAAGGCCAAGAGTTTTCCTAAGCTCAATTGCCCACTAGCTAAGGATTGACCTCCAAATACCAAGAGTAAGACAGTCGAAACTCCAATAAACAACAGAGCTAAAGGGCCAAAAGAATATTGAATAGAGGCGATCTTATCTCCTGTTTTAGCAAGACTAGCTGTTTTTGTTTGGAACTGTTTGACCTGCTGCTCCCGTCTACTATAGGCACGCATGACCCGAATCCCTTCGATAGACTCCAAGACCTCATCGTTTAACTGCGCAACTGCTTCCCGGTTTTGCTCAATGTAGTCCTCCTGCTTTTTACTCAAAAAATAGGTGGATACGACAAGAAAAATCATGGGAATAAAGCAAATCAAGGTCAATTGCCAAGAAAGGAAAAACATGGCCAATATAATAAAGGTAAATAAACCGCCACCATAAAGGATGATCATCATACCATAACCAGCCATATCGGCCATGCCATCGACATCTGTCGTGAAGCGCGTCAAGAGATCTCCTGAACGGAATTTCTCAAAAAAGGGACGTCGCATAGCTACTAGCTTACGAAACGCTTGCTCCTGAAGGGTCGACTTAAAATGGATGGACGACTGAAAAAGGCGCAACTGCCAATAAAAAGCCGTCAAATAGTTAAGGATGGCCGATCCTACCAAGAGGACCATATCCCATACAAAGTTAGATTGTGTCAGCGTCTGCTGACTCAAATGATCCACTAAGCGCTGGATGACTTGCGTCGGGATCAATAAAGTGTAATCATAAAGAATCAGGACCATAGCGATCTTCACATATCGCCACTTGCGCTCCCTGATATACTCCCAAATAGCTCTGATCATATATTCTCCTTTTCAAAATGGCACAGAAAAAACCCAAGCAAGGAGCTGAGTACATACTCAGTCCACACTTGGGCCTTCTGATGCCTATCACCAATTCAGTTAAGGCGGGTAAAAATGCATACAAAAAACCCAAGACAGACTCCTCCATCTTGGGTTCCATTTATAGTTTACATTGAACTCAACTGAGATTGGAGAAGCTGTGTATTCAATTGTGTCATCAAAACATCTACTTTGTTCATGATGGTTTTCTCCTTTCTCTTTGTTGTTCTAACTTTACCACTTATTTCCTTGCTTGTCAACGCATTTTTGAAAATTGTTGAAAAAAGCTGGACTTTTAAAAATGGACTCGCAAAAAAAGAAGCCTAAATCTTCTCTAAGCTTCTCTCTTCTGCTATGCTAGTTGCCGGGATTGAACCGGCGACCTCATCCTTACCATGGATGCGCTCTACCGACTGAGCTAAACCAGCAGTACCTATCTAATATATCATGGAGATAGGTCTTTTGTCAATATTCTGACTCATTTTTCTGCGAAATATTCTTCCTTTGTGAGGACATAATGAACTCTCGTCACCATTCGCCCTTCTTCATGCAGGTCTAGCATCGCGTAGGGTTCTTCGTGAGAAAATTTCATCCCTGATTTGGCCATCACCCGTCCAGAAGCTGGGTTGTCCTGATCACGGGCGGCAAGGAGCTGGTTCATCCCCCATTCGTTTCCCATACTTTCTTGAGGAAAGAAACTTCAATTTTTTCTTGCTTTTTAACCCACTTTTCTATAAAATAAAAACAATCAATTAAAAGAGTTGGATAAGGAGTGAAAAGGTCATTGAGTTAGGAGAGGAATCTCACACCAATGGCCTTTTTACACCCATATCTAAGTAAGGAGAAATAATCATGTTAATCGGTATCCCAAAAGAAATTAAAAACAATGAAAATCGTGTTGGTTTGACACCTGCAGGTGTACAAAGCTTGGTGAAGAAAGGCCATCAGGTTTTGGTGGAAACCAATGCCGGACTCGGTTCTGGCTTTGCAGATGAAGATTACGTTAAACAAGGGGCAACTATCGTTGCAACTGCTGCAGAAGCTTGGTCAGCTGAATTGGTGGTCAAAGTCAAGGAACCCCTCGCTGAAGAGTATGGCTTCCTTCGTGAAGACCTCTTGCTCTTCACCTACTTGCACATGGCTGCTGCCCCTGAATTAGCAGATGCCATGGTGACTGCCAAGACAACTGGGGTGGCTTACGAAACGGTACGAGACCTTGAAGGACAATTGCCTCTTTTGGTACCAATGAGTGAGGTTGCTGGACGAATGGCCGTTCAAATCGGGGCTCACTTCCTCACTAAACAAGAAGGTGGATCTGGCGTCCTCCTAGGTGGGGTACCTGGTGTTCCTAAAGGGAAAGTTACCATCATCGGTGGTGGAGTCGTTGGAACCCACGCAGCTCGGATCGCTCTTGGACTCGGCGCCCAAGTTACCATCTTGGATATCAGCGCTAAACGCTTGTCTGTCCTAGAAGATGTCTTTGGTCACCAAATCCAAACCCTCATGTCCAATCCATTTAACATTGAAGCCAGTGTCCGTGATGCCGATGTTGTCATCGGAGCCGTCCTAATCCCTGGAGCTAAAGCTCCTAAATTAGTGACAGACGATATGGTCAAACAAATGCGTCCAGGTTCTGTCATCGTGGACGTAGCCGTCGACCAAGGTGGTGTTATTGAAACTGCAGACCGTGTGACAACACATACGGAGCCTGTTTACGAAAAACATGGTGTGCTCCACTATGCCGTTGCCAATATCCCAGGCGCTGTCGCTCGTACTTCTACCATTGCCCTCACCAATGTAACCCTTCCTTATGTCGAATCTTTGGCTGACAAAGGTTTCCATAAGGCCATCGCCCTTGATGAAGGATTGCGCCAAGGTGTTACTACTTACCAAGGCCATATCACAAGCCAACCAGTTGCAGAAGGGCTAGAACGCAACTTCACACCAATTGATGAATTGGTTTAATTTCTAATATTTAAAAGGCAAAGATCATAAAATCTTTGCCTCTTCTTTTATTCTGCTTCTTCTTCCACATCCAGTTTTTCTTTGAGGACTGGATTCGGAATGGGCTCGTAGGCCCGGATAATCTCTGCTACTACTGGATGACGAACAACATCCTTGGCAGAGAAATGCACAAAGTCAATCTGAGAAATATTTTTTAATTTCTCCTGAGCATCAATCAAACCGGATTTGACATTTCGAGGGAGGTCAATCTGGCTGGTATCTCCATTGACAATCATCTTGGAGTTAAAACCAAGACGGGTCAAAAACATCTTCATCTGCATGATGGTGGTATTTTGCGCTTCATCGAGGATGACAAAGGCATCGTCCAAGGTCCGCCCCCGCATATAAGCCAAAGGCGCAATCTCGATAATCTCCCGCTCCATCATCCGAGTAGTTTGGTCTTTCCCTAAAATCTGGTAGAGAGCATCATAGACCGGTCGTAGATAAGGGTCCACTTTTTCCTTGAGATCTCCTGGAAGGAAACCAAGGCTCTCTCCTGCTTCTACAGCTGGACGGGTCAAAATGATCCTCTTAACTTGACCACGCTTGAGGGCGGTGACGGCCAAGGTCACCGCTAAGAAGGTTTTCCCTGTCCCGGCTGGTCCAATCCCGAAGGTCACATCATGGTGCTTGACACTATCGACATAAATCTTTTGCCCCAGCGTTTTGACCCGAATGGGCTTGCCGTAGCTATCCTTGATGATTTCTTCTTCATACAAGGCGACGAACTTATCCAACTCATCATTACGAACCATTTGAATAGCTGTTACGACATCCGGCGTCCCGATGATCATACCACGATTCACCAAGATCAGCAAAGCCTCAATGACTTGTCTAGCTTTCTCACAATCTTCTTCTTGCCCAATGACCTGGACAATTTCTGTTCGTGCATGGATGATCACATCCAACTCTTGCTCCATCAAACGCAAATGACGCTCATTGGATCCAAACAGATGGAAGAGATCATCTGGATGACTTAATTGAATATCAATTGAATGTTCTTTCAAATAAAGAACCTCTCTATTTCTGTAAGTTTTCTCTATTATAACAAAGTGACCGAGAATTGACCATCCCCGGCTCACCACTATCTCCTGTTACTAATGACCTAAGTATTCTTCCCAGATCGCATCAAATTCTCCTAGATTAAAGGAGAAACTGGCATGTTCTTCCAGAAAGCGGCTGACCTCATCAAAATCATCTGTATGTTTTGGAAAGGCAGACTCATGAAAAGCTAGATCAGCTAGCAAGGCTTTCGGAGCATTGCTTTTGGGATTGCGCTCTGTCATCAGCCAAGTGTAAAATGATTTTCGCATAAGGCTCCTCTTAGATTAGTTCCGTTCCAAACTGGTCTTGCTTGATTTTTTTCGCTTTCATCAAGCCACCCAGAGCCTTTTTGAACTGCCCCTTGGAAATTCCAAAGGTTGCCTTAATCTCTTCTGGGGAGGACTTGTCATTCAAGGTCATAAAGCCACCATTCCCCTCCAAGTAGGCCAAAATCATCTGCGCATCGTTTTCAAGCATTTCAAACGAGCGTGGTTTCAAGGACAAATTCAAGGTCCGATCCACCTCTCGGAAACCGATGACCCGAGCATCTAAGACTTGTCCCAAACGGGGTTCGGCATAGCGCTCACTTGGATGGATAAAGCCCAGCATATTGTTTTCAGGCAGGTAAACAAAGGTCCCTGAAAGTTTTAAGCGATAGACGATGGCCGGCCAGTTCTGGTTTTGCATATTGTTGTAGGCTGGACGAGCAATTCGTTGGAAGTCTTCTTGGTAGGCCAAGACACCCCAGATCCGATCTTTTTTATCAACTTCTAGGCTAACAAAGAGTTTATCGCCTTTTTTCGGCCACAGATCCTTGATTTCTGGCAAAATATCCAGAGAGACGACAATCTCCTTATCGGGTAGACCCGTATCGACAAATACACCCAGGTCCTTGCGAACTTCAGTCACTGTCCCCCAGCCAAATTGGTCCTGACGGGCTGTGACTTCTAGGGTGGTCAGACGCAAACGTTGCTTCATATCCGTATAGGCAAAGCCCTTGACGGATTCTCCAAGTGCATGCTCTCCTTCAGACTTGTCCAAGGCATAAGTCTGCCCATCCTTCTGGACAAAGTAAAAGCGATCATTCTCATCCGTTACAAGGCCCACGATATCATGTGCGAGGTTGGTATTCATTTTTTCCTTCTTTCTGGCTAAAGCTCATCAATAGCCCCTTAATGGAAATAAAACTCAGCCAGCAGTGCCAACTGAGTTCATTTCCTCTGTAAACTGCTGGAAATGATTAAACTTCAAGCAATTCTTTTTCTTTGTGTGCTGTCATTTCATCAACATGTTTCACAGCATCATCGGTTACTTTTTGGATCTCTTTCTCAAGATTCTTCAATTCATCTTCAGTGATTTCTTTAGCTTTTTCTTGCTTCTTCGCTTCATCCATCGCATCACGACGAATGTTACGGATCGCTACTTTAGCATTTTCACCGACTTTTTTCACTTCTTTGGCCAAGTCACGACGAGTTTCTTCTGTCAAAGCTGGGATGACCAAACGGATAACCGAACCATCGTTGGCTGGAGTAATGCCAAGATCAGAAGCATTCAAAGCGTGCTCGATATCTTTCAATGAAGACTTGTCAAAAGGTGTGATCAACATCACACGAGCTTCTGGAATGGTAATCGATGCGATTTGATTCAATGGAGTATCAACTCCGTAATATTGAACATAAATACGATCCAAGAGACTTGCATTTGCACGGCCTGCACGGATACTTCCAAATTCACGTCCCAAACTTTGGTGAGACTGAGTCATTCTTTCTTTAGCTTTTTCTACGATTGGATTTGCCATTTTATTCCTCTAACTTCCTTATTTTTCTACATTATTAGAAACAGTAGTACCGATATTTTCTCCAAAGACAACGCGTTTGATGTTCCCTGGCTCATTCATGTTGAAAACGACTAAGTCAATATCATTGTCCATTGAGATGGTCGATGCTGTCGAATCCATGATACGAAGGCCTTTATTGATGACATCACGGTGAGTTAATTCTTCAAACTTCACAGCTGTCTTGTCTTTCTTTGGATCAGCATTATAAACGCCGTCAACACCATTCTTAGCCATCAAGATTGCGTCTGCTTCAATTTCAGCGGCACGAAGAGCAGCCGTTGTATCCGTTGAGAAGTATGGAGAACCAATGCCTGCACCAAAGATAACAATACGCTCTTTTTCCAAGTGACGAAGGGCACGGCCGCGGATATAAGGCTCAGCGACTTGTTGCATGGCAATCGCTGTTTGGACACGCGTATCTACTCCAACCTGTTGAAGAGAATCCGCCATCACCAAGGCATTCATAACTGTTCCAAGCATTCCAGTGTAATCTGCTTGAACGCGATCCATACCTGCTTCCGCCGCAGGTTCTCCACGCCAGAGATTTCCTCCACCGATAACGAGAGCAATTTCAATTCCAAGGTCATGAACTTCTTTGATTTCAAGGGCCATCTTTTGAACCGTTTTGATATCAATTCCGACACCACGCTCACCAGCTAATGCTTCACCTGATAACTTAATTAAAATACGTTTATACTTAGGTTCTACCATTTTGTCACTCCTTCTTTAATCTGTATTATTTTACCACAAAAAGCGTTTTTTATATAGTGATATTTATCAAAAATATTTTAAACCTTCCAACTTCAATTCCCTGCCAGAAGTTAGATATATTTTTAGAATTAAGTGAAAGAATTGTCAAAAAAGCTACCCGAAGGTAGCTTTGATTTCTAATTAAAGTGAGTTAACATCCACTTTGATACCAGGACCTTGAGTTGTAGTCAAAGTCAAGCTAGTTACATAAGTACCTTTAGCTGTAGCTGGTTTTGCTTTTTGGATAACATCGTTGAAAGCTTTGAAGTTTTCAGCCAATTTGTCAGCGTCAAATGACACTTTACCGATGATCGCTTGTACGATACCTGCACGGTCAGCACGGTAAGTGATTTTACCACCTTTAGACTCTTCAACTGCTTTAGCAACATCCATTGTTACAGTACCAGTTTTAGGGTTTGGCATCAAGTTACGTGGTCCAAGGACACGTCCAAGACGTCCAACAAGAGCCATCATGTCAGGTGTAGCGATAACAACGTCGAAGTCCAACCAACCATCGTTGATTTTCGCAACAAGGTCATCTTCACCTACGAAGTCTGCACCAGCAGCTTTTGCTTCTTCAGCTTTTGCACCACGTGCAAATACAAGAACGCGAGCAGTTTTACCAGTTCCGTTTGGCAATACCATTGCACCACGGATTTGTTGGTCAGCTTTTTTCACGTCGATGTTCAAGTTGTAAGCAACTTCTACAGTTGCGTCAAATTTTGCAAAGTTAGTTTCTTTTGCAAGAGCTACAGCTTCTTCTACGCTGTATGCTTTTGTGCTGTCGATTTTTTCAAGTGCAGCACGAAGTTGTTTGCTTTTTTTAGCCATTTTATCTTTCTCCTTGTAATGTGGTCATATCGATTTTCATCTCCCACGTCACTCGTCTCATGATCAAGTGTATTGCGGGCAAATAGGATTGTTACAATTAGTCAGTAACAGTGAATCCCATAGAACGAGCAGTACCTTCGATCATACGCATTGCAGACTCAATGTTTGCAGCGTTCAAATCTGGCATCTTAGTTTCAGCAATTTCTTGTACTTGCGCACGAGTAACTGTTGCAACTTTCGTTTTGTTAGGTGTACCTGATCCTTTTTCAACACCTGCAGCTTTTTTCAAAAGAACAGCAGCTGGTGGTGTTTTTGTAACGAAATCAAATGATTTATCTTCATAAACAGTGATCACAACTGGGATAATCATTCCAGCTTGGTCAGCTGTACGAGCGTTAAACTCTTTAGTGAATCCCATGATGTTGATACCTGCTTGACCAAGTGCTGGTCCAACCGGTGGAGCTGGAGTAGCTTTACCAGCAGGGATTTGCAATTTTACAAGTTTTTCGACTTTTTTAGCCATTTCTTAAATCCTCCTTTGTGGTTTTGGCGGTAATTACAGATTTTTACCTCCCACAAGTATGCTCTGCGCATACCTTTCTATTATACACTATTTTCTTCCGAATGCAAGAAAAAATTTCATTTCCATCACACTTTTTTTACTTTTGTGATAAAATGGAGGTATGTTAATAAAAGTTGCTTCCCTTGTATTTATTTTTTTGACCCTGATTCTCAGTGGGATTATTATTCGAGTCTTTAAACTGCATCGATATGGCTGGAATTTTGCCGATCTAGCTTTTCCTCTGTTCGCGCTTGAATACTATTTAATTTCAGATGCGGCTTACTATCATAATTTGTTGCCGCAATTATTATTGGCCTTGTCCCTCTTAGCTATCGGCTTGACTATCTATTTCTTGAAAAAGAGACATAGCTTTTACTATCCGAAATTTTTTAAGTACTTTTGGCGCGCAGGTTTTCTCATTACCTTCTTCCTATACCTCATTATGACGATTAGTCTCTTTATCTGATTTTAATAATAAAATAACGGTATTAACTAGATCCAAGATGGTTTAGCTAATACCGTTTTTCTATTTGTTTCTGGACTTATGCAGATGGGTCACCAAGGTATATACAAGACGATTCATCACCCATAAGACTCCTTCCATGACTAGTCCTAGGACAAGGGTCAAGATCCAGCCAGTCAGATGAAGCTGACTGAGATTAAAAATGGAAGAAAATACAAAGACCGACAGACAAAATCCTGCTACATTTAGAAGGATAATGCCCAATTTTACATGATTAAAGGGAAGGCTGAGTTGGTATACTTTTGTAAAGCCAATCAAAGCTAGCAGGTAAATCGAGATGGTCGAAATATCTCCCTGACTTAATCCAAGGAAAGGACCCAGAACCACAAGAAAAAGGACCGATATGAGATTGGTCAAGGCAGCTGGAAGAGCCTGCTCTATCACGGTTTCAATAAAGTCTCCTTCTATCCGGGCACGATTCTTCTCCAGGGCTAGTAAGAAACCGGGGATTCCAATGGTAAATCCACTGATCAAGGACATTTGAGAAGCCTGAATGGGATAAGTGAAAGCAAAGAGAATAGCCAAGATAGCCAATAATATTGAAAAGATATTCTTGACCAAAAAGAGACTCGCTGAACGTTGAATATTGTTGACCACTCGGCGACCTTCATCCACAATCGACGGCATGTGGGAGAAGTCTGAGTCTAAAAGCACAACCTGAGCTACCTTTTTGGTCGCATCGTGTCCCGTATTCATGGCAATACTACAATCAGCTTTTTTCATAGCGAGGATATCATTGACCCCATCTCCTGTCATTCCAACCTTATGACCATCCGCCTGCAAGCTCTCTACGAGGATTTGTTTTTGCTCTGGACTAACTCGTCCAAAGACTGTGTAGGACCGTGCTGCATCTACTACCTCCTCATATGTCTTAAGCTGACTCGCATCGACCACTTGATCTGCATCAGGAATACCTGCTTTCTGAGCAACGGCAGCAACTGTCACAGGATGATCCCCTGAGATAACTTTGATGGTCACCCCTTGTTTTTTGAAATAGGCGAAAGTTTCAGGGGCAGTCGATCGTATAGGATTCTCCAAGACCAAGGCTAGAAGGGGAAGGACTGGAGCTTCTAATACTTCCGTCAACTGCTCCCCCTGGTAATGCCCCAAAATAAGGACACGCGCTCCTCGTTCGATCTCTCGCTGCCAGACTTCTTGGTAAGCATCGAGATCATCTCTGAGCAAAACATCCGGTGCTCCTAATAGGTAGATCCCTTGTTGGAACTGAAGTCCCCCGAATTTCTTCTTAGATGAAAAAGGAAGACGGTCTTGGACGGTCCAAACTTCACTTGTTTGGACTGAGTGATACTGCCGAATGGCCGTGATGGTATCATTCTGATCCTCACTGGCCTGAAGATAGTGACTTAATATTTCTTTGCCTTCTTTTTCATCTAGTGCCAAGGGGAGGAGATCACTCACCTGCATCCTGTGTTCGGTAATGGTTCCCGTCTTGTCTAAACAAAGGACGTCGATACGAGATAGGGTTTCAATTCCCTTCATACTGTTGAGTAAGACCTTTTGAAGGGCTAAGCGGGTTGCTCCAAGCACCAAGGCCAGGGTCATTAAGAGGTAGAGTCCTTCTGGGATCATCCCAATGATGGCACCAACCATAGAGGTGATGCTAACTTTGAGGGAGTCTTGATTTCCTAGATAGCTCTGCAAGAACAAGAGCAAGCCAATCGGGATGAGAATCATTCCGATCATTCGGACGAGACCATCCACCGCATGAACCATTTCGGATTCTTCGTGTCCCTTGACTTTCTTAGCAGATAGACTCAGCTGATTAATATAAGACGCATCTCCTACTTGTTCTAAGACGGCAACTGCTTGACCAGAGATGACAAAACTTCCTGACATGAGTTTCTGATTCTCACCTATAGGGATTTCATCTGCTTCACCTGTTAATTGAGACTCATCGACCATGATCGAGCCATCCAGAACCTTGGCATCCGCATAGATTTGATCCCCTGCTTGGAACAAGACGACATCCCCCTCTACCACCTGGTCGACAGGAAGATCCAGCCGTTCTCCTTCTCGAATCACTCGAGCTTTCTCCACTTGAAGGAGGCGCATCTTATTCAAAATCCGCCGAGACCGCAATTCTTGAACAATCCCAATCAAGGAGTTAACGACCACAATGGGAACAAATAACATATTGTTCCAAGACCGTACTAGTATCAATAAGATAGCTAGAATACCAAAAACCAGGTTGAAATAGGTAAAGACATTTGAATAAATAATCTCTCTGGTCGACTTTTCTGCCGTGATGGTTACTCGATTTTGTTTTCCTTCTCTGATTCTGCTTTGGACTTGCTCATTCGTTAGCCCGCTATATCGCTTCTCTTCCATATTTTCTTCTTTCTTTTTTCTGTATCTAGTTTAGCAAAAAGAATGTCTTCTGGCTTGGGACTAGAGACCGAAGATTGTGTAGACCTATTCGTGAAGTTCAAGAGGCAAGCCATCGGGATCAAAGAAGAAGGCCATTTTGCGCCCATCAAAATCATCCACCCGTAGTTCTGTATGAGGGATTCCTAATTGGTCAAACTCTGCTAGACAGGCTTGGACATCTTCCACTTTAAAAGCCAGATGACGGAGACCGGTATGCTCTGGATGAGGGAGAAAGGGTCTCTTGGGGGCATCTGGTTTGATAAATATTTCCAAGGTCAGGTTTCCTTTTCGAATATTAAAGAGAATATCCTGCTTTTCTGGTCGATGGTGTTCGTCTAAAGGTTCAAAGCCTAACTTATCTACATAAAATTCTCTGGTTTTATCATAATCGTGGCCAATAATGGCAATGTGGTGAATGGTATCGAGATGCATCTACTGTCCTTTTCTTTTTTATCGTAAACAAAACCTGCCCCTTGTACAGGCAGGTTTTTGCTATTGTCAAATATCTCATTCCTTCTTCATTTAAAGAAAGATTAATTGGTCTGTAAGACCTTTCTTGGCTTGGTTCCTTCAGCTGGTCCGATGACACCCGCTGCTTCCAAGTCTTCCATGAGGCGAGTGGCCCGGTTAAAACCAACCGATAAGCGACGCTGAATCATCGAAGCACTGGCTTTTTGAGTTTCAATCACGAGCGCCTTTGCCTCTTCAAAGAGAGGATCGCCTTCGTCTGAGCCACCCATACCTCCATCAAAGTCTGACTCAGATACTTCACCTGGATCAAAGGCATCATCATAATCCGCTTCAGCTTGCTCTTTGACGAAGTTAACAATCCGCTCCACATCGTCATCTGAGATAAAGGAGCCTTGCAGACGGATTGGATGATTTTCATCGATCGGTTTAAAGAGCATGTCTCCACGACCAAGCAGTTTCTCCGCTCCATTTTCATCCAAGATGGTCCGTGAGTCGGTCCCGGATGATACCGCAAAAGCGACACGAGAAGGCACATTGGCCTTGATCAAACCTGAGATAACGTCAACCGATGGCCGCTGGGTTGCCAAGATCATGTGGATCCCTGCTGCACGCGCCTTCTGTCCCAGACGAATAATGGCATCTTCCACTTCTTTACTTGCGACCATCATCAAGTCTGCCAACTCATCGACAATGACCACAATCAATGGAAGGGGCACTTGCTTCATCTCAGACTGGACATTGTACTCAGCCACCTTGGCATTAAAGCCAGCAATATTGCGAGCTCCCACTTTTGAGAAGAGCTCATAGCGATTTTCCATCTCATCGACAACCTTTTGTAGGGCCCGACTGGCCTTGCGTGGGTTGGTCACCACTGGGATCAAAAGGTGGGGAATATCATTGTAGACAGAAAGCTCCACCATCTTTGGATCGACCATCATAAATTTGACTTCGTCCGGACGGGCCTTCATCAAGATACTCGAAATAATGCCATTGACCGCTACCGACTTACCAGAACCGGTCGAACCCGCTACCAAGAGGTGGGGCATCCGAGCCAAATCAAAGGTCCGAGCTGAGCCATCTACAGCCTTCCCAAGAGGAATCTCAAGGAGTTTGGTAGGATCAGTTTTGGACTGTTCCCACAATTCACGGAAAGAAACGGTCGCAATCTCTGAGTTGGGCACCTCAATCCCGACCAGAGACTTCCCTGGAATCGGTGCTTCAATCCGCACATCCTTGGCTGCTAGGGCCAAGGCCAAATCATCTGCTAGGTTGGAGATGCGGTTGACCCGCACACCGACAGCCGGTTTTACTTCATACTTAGTAACAGAGGGGCCGATTTCCGCCCGCTCCACTGTCGCCTTGATATTGAAACTTGCAAAGGTCTCTTCCAAAATGCGAATATTCTGACGAACGATATTTTTCTCTTTGGATTGATTTTTCGGCTTGTCAGGTGCGAAGAGATCAATGGTTGGAAGTTTGTATTGAAGGAGTTCCTTAGGCGTGAAGTCTACAGTGACTTCTTCATCCATATCCTCCTCTTCTGCGACTTCCTCCATCTCCTCTGGGTAGTCCTCCGACCATTCTTCCGAATAGCCTTCCTCTTCATTTGGTAGATAAATTTGAGGGTAGGCCTCCTCTGCAGGCGCTTCTGTTTCGATCACAGGTTCCATGACCTCGCCTGTCTCAAGATCTACAGGATAGCTTTCTATACTCATGGGACTAGCTTCTGCAAGTTGCTCGATGCGGGCAGCCTCCTCTGCTTCTGCTTGAAGGGCCTTCTTCTCTTCACGCTCGACAAAGCGCTCTTGGCGACGAATTTCCCGTTTTTCCATAAAGGAGTGAAAAGCTGCGACAGCCTGCTCGTACAAGTCATAAACCGAATAAGAACTCATCAAGAGAAGTCCTAATACAATCAAGAGCCCTCCAATGAAATAAGTCCCGATGTTCGAGAGCAAGAAGGCAATCGGCGTATATAAGATCGCTCCCAGTAAACCACCTCCTGCAAAAGAAGAGACGCGAAGGTGCACGAGGTCCCCTAAGATACGTGAGAAGGTTGGCCCGAAAGAAGAACCTTCAAGTTTCAAGAGGGAGACAAAGTAAGCTTGATAGATCAGTAGCAAGCCTGCAAAAAGACTTAAAAAGCCAGACAAGGTTCCCTCATGCTTCTCAATCCATTTAAAAAAGAAGAGGTAGACAATAACAGCCGTCATCGCTACGTAAGCCAGACTACCTACCAAGAGACGGATAAGGTTGTAGGTCACTAAGCCTAAGGCCCCTAATCGTAAAAAGGCGAAAATGAAGACGAGAGTTAAGACAATCGTCATAATCATTCGGCGAATTGCTTTTTTTCTTTCTATTTCTGCTTTAGACAGTCGTCTTGTCGACCGTGTTTTTTTTGATTGATTATTGTTTGCCATAACCTTAATTATACCACATTTCTAGACTAGTTCTCTAGTAAAATCCTTTTCTCTCATCTGCGAAAGCAACAACAAAAAACAGCACCTCACAGGTACTGTTACTTATAGATTTTTCTTTGGGTGGCGGTCGACGATAACTTGATGCTCTTTCAACGCTTGTTTTCCTTTTTCCGTCAACTGATAGCCCCGAACTGTGAACTCTTGTGCCAACTCTTCTTCGGTAAAGTGATCCGCCAAAGCTTGGTTCAAATCGGCTGCTTTCATTTTGGACAAGCCCGCGACTCCCTTCTTTTTGAGAATGGCTTTTTTCATGGTCGCATTGATATGGTCCAGCGAATCAAAAGCGGATTCGATAACTGCATACCCCTTATCTACCAAAGCCTTCAAATGTTCCGGCGCATGAATCCCATAAGTATATTCGAAGTACTTAGGAAACCAAGTCTCCGTCGTAAATGTTCCAAAATGGATCCGCTACAAGAGAATGATATCCCCCGCAAGCAAGCCATCTTGGAGCAACTCCATATTTCGTTTAGAAACAGGCTTTGGATCCAACAACCAAGCTTCCAAGTCTCTCTCAAGCGAAATATAAGGTTTCACCTCGTAATCTGCATAAAATTTTTCTAGTATATCTGAAATAGTTGTCATCTGTTTCTCCATTTTAATCCTATCTCTCTTTACCTATTTATACCTTCATTTGGAAAAATTCTGTTTTGATTGGAGGATTTATAGATAATTCCCCTCATCCTTCAAGTATTGTTGCGCCTTTCGAACGATATAGAGCGACTCATCTTCTGAAACCAACTTGCGAAAGAGCTCTTCCGCTCTAGACTTATCGCCTTTAAGAGTAGCATTCAAGGCTTGGTAGTAGATCATTTCCAACTGCTGGTACTTGAAATCATTACATAAATCTTCGAAATAGTCATTGCTTTGGTGGGCAATGGTTAAATCATAAAGAGCGAGACAGACCTTTTTAGTTTTCTCAGCTAGTGTAGGGTCTGTAATGGTCAAACCATTTAGCCTAGCCTCCAGCTCTTCTCTAGACAAATCAGTATCTGTCAGCACGATCGAACGAATAAGATAACTCTCAAAAAAGTTCTTATATTTCTGCGGTAGTTCCTTCTGGCTGAGTGCTTCCCTAGCTTCTTTTATGACAGTATCGAAATCTCCCATCATAAAAGAATAGGCAACCGATGTCAGCTTCATATCTATCTGTAAAATGGGCTTTTTCACATTCTTGTTCAACTGAAGGTATTGCTGCCAAAAAGCTAAATCTAAGTCTACATGCAGCAAGGTGTTGCACTTTTTGGTGTAGCTCTTCTTGAGCCATTGGATGAATAAAAACAAGCCTGCAAGGACCAATAAGAGGCCAGCAGTCTGAAGAAGAGTATCTCTGACCACGAACCCCACGCAAATAATCAAAAGCATTGCTAAGACGCCTGCAGATCTAATATAGAGTCCATAGTTTTTACGTAGAGTTTTATAATCCATCTTGTAGCCTCCTTTCCATGATTTGTTTTATTTTAGGAATTCGTTCATTTTCCAACAAAACGACTTACCTCCCATCATACCTCATTTTTCATAGGCCCGCAAGCTGAATATCGCCTCATTCCAAGGCTAGATTTGAATCAAATGGAAAATTAAGGTACAATAGAGGATAGACTAATGTGTTGAAAGGATTAATATGAAAAAATTAATTGCCCTACTTGTATTTTCCGGTTTAGCTTTGGCAGGATGTGGCTCTAATCAATCAGATACAAAGACATCCTCTAGCTCGGCTTCAGAAACTAAGCAAACAACTACTTCTAGCGTAGATGCTAGTGAACAAAAGAAATTAGATCAGCTTCGTAAGGATATCCAAGATGCGATGACCAATGAAAATGCGGTCTTTCCTCAGCTCTCCAACGAAGTTGCTGAAGATGAAGCTGTCGTGAAAATCACGACCAACAAAGGGGACATTACCGTTAAGCTCTTTCCGAAATACGCACCTTTAGCCGTTGAGAATTTCTTAACTCACGCTAAGGAAGGCTATTATAATGGTCTCCTCTTCCACCGCGTGATTAATAACTTTATGGTCCAAACAGGAGATCCTAAAGGAGATGGTACAGGTGGTGAGTCCATTTGGAAAGGAAAAGATACCTCTAAAGATTCAGGAGCAGGCTTTGAAAATGAATACTCCCCTTACCTCTACAATCTTCGTGGTGCTTTAGCTATGGCCAATTCTGGACCAAATACAAATGGTAGCCAATTCTATATTAACCAAAATAAAGAAGACTGGTCCAGCAAGCTTCCAACTGAGCGCTTCCCTGCTAAAATCATCGAAGCCTATAAGAATGGTGGGAACCCTACCCTTGATGGTGGGAACTACACTGTCTTTGGACAAGTCATCGACGGCATGGATGTAGTCGACAAAATCGCCGAAGTTGAAACGGACGACAAAGACAAACCAAAAGAAGATGTCAAAATTGAAAAAATGGAAATCGTAAAAGACTACGATTTCAAGAAATAAGCAAAAGAGAACCAAGCGGTTCTCTTTTTGTGTTTACGTCAATTCATTAAAGTCCCAGATTTGGTCCATCCAACCTTCATAGAAATCTGGCTCGTGGCAAACCATGAGGATCGATCCCTTGTACTCTTTAAGGGCCCGTTTCAATTCATCTTTGGCATCCACATCCAAGTGGTTGGTCGGCTCATCTAGTACCAAGACATTGTTTTCACGGTTCATCAAGAGACAGAAGCGTACCTTGGCTTGCTCCCCACCGGATAGTACCTGAATTTGGCTCTCGATATGCTTGGTCGTCAAGCCACAGCGAGCAAGGGCAGCACGAACCTCTGCTTGATTGAGAGCTGGAAAGGCATTCCAGACTGCTTCCAGCGGTGTCTGACGATTGCCCCCTTCGACCTCTTGCTCGAAATAGCCAAGCTCTAGGTAATCTCCCCGCTCTACTTCTCCAGCAATCGGTGGGATGATTCCTAGCAAGCTCTTCAAGAGAGTGGTTTTCCCGATCCCGTTGGCCCCGATGATGGCTACCTTTTGATTGCGTTCAAAGGTTAGGTTCAAAGGCTTGGTCAAAGGACGATCATACCCGATTTGAAGGTCCTTGGCTTGGAAAATGAAGCGTCCAGGAGTTCGGGCATTTTTAAATTCAAAGGATGGTTTTGGTTTCTCACTTTGCAACTCAATGAGTTCCATCTTGTCAAGCTTCTTCTGACGAGACATGGCCATATTCCGTGTAGCCACACGCGCCTTATTACGCGCTACGAAATCTTTCAAATCAGCAATCTCTTTTTGCTGGCGCTCATAAGCCGCTTCCAATTGCGATTTCTTCATTTCATAGACTTCAAGGAATTGGTAGTAATCTCCTGAATAGCGGGTCAACTGTTGATTTTCCACATGGTAGACGATGTTGATTACATCATTCAAGAAAGGAATATCGTGGGAAATGAGGACAAAGGCATTTTCATAGTTCTGCAAGTAACGTTTGAGCCAATCGATATGCTCCGCATCCAAGTAGTTGGTTGGCTCGTCCAAGAGAAGGATATCTGGTTTTTCAAGGAGCAATTTAGCCAAAAGGACCTTGGTCCGCTGCCCACCTGAAAGGGCCGTTACATCTGTCTCCATGCCAAAATCCATGACCCCAAGAGCCCGCGCCACTTCATCTATCTTGGCATCCAAGGTATAGAAATCCCGACTCTCTAACCGATCCTGGAGCTCTCCGACTTCTTCCATGAGAGCATCCATATCCGCTCCATCTTCAGCCATTTCCATATAGAGGTCATTGATGCGAGCCTCTGCTTTAAAGAGCTCGTCGAAAGCTGTCCGCAAAACATCGCGCACCGTTTGCCCTTCTTTTAGGACAGCATGCTGGTCAAGATAGCCAGCGGTCACATACTTAGACCACTCAACCTTCCCTTCGTCGGGTTGCATCTTGCCGGTCACGATGCTCATGAAGGTGGATTTCCCTTCACCATTGGCTCCAACCAAACCGATATGCTCTCCCTTTAACAAGCGGAAGGACACATCCTCAAAAATAGCCCGGTCTCCAAAGCCGTGGCTTAAATTTTTCACCTCTAAAATACTCATGATTGACTCTCTTTCATTGATTTCACTCGTATGATTATATCATCTTCAAGACAGAATTAAAAGGGAGTCCAACTCCCTTTTTTCTTACAAACCTAAGTCCGCATATGGCTTCCGGTAGCCTACTTGAACAACTTTTCCATCCTTCACTAAGAGAGGGCGTTTGATCAGCATGCCATCGCTAGCTAAAAGGTCTGCCGCTTCTTCTACCGAAAGCTGATCCACCTTGTCTTTCAAGCCCAATTCCCGATACTTCATCCCACTGGTGTTAAAGAATGATTTGATTGGTAGGGAAGACTCCTTGATCCAGGTTTGTAGTTGCTCACTGGTCGGTGTGTCTACCACGATGTCTTGGCTATCAAACTCACAGCCTAAGCTCGTTAATTCCGATTTCGCCTTGCGACAGGTCGAACATTTTGGGTATTCAATAAATGATAACATTTTTTCTCCTTATTCTTTCCAAGATATGGCCTCATGTTGCAACAGCCAACGCTTGCGATCTAGTCCAGCAGCATAGCCTGTCAACTTTTTCTCCGTCCCCAGCACCCGGTGACAAGGGATGAGGAGGATCAAGGGATTCCGACCTACTGCTTGACCGATGGCTTGGGCCGATCCACAAGACAAGGCCCGGGCAATCTCTCCATAAGTCTGACTTTCCCCATAGGGAATCTGAGCTAGATAGGCCCAAACTCTTTGTTGAAAGTCTGTCCCTTGAGGAGACAGGGGAAAGGGCATGGAAGGATTTTCCCCTAAAAAGTACTGATCCAGCCATTCAAAGACAGCCTCATGAAGTGGCTGACAAGCTGCTTCGATATGCTCAAGCCCCTGCTCACAATTGGCTTGGTCACAAAACCAGATCCCAACTAGGCTTTCCTCATCCACCACAATAGATAGAGGTCCCAAGGGACTCTGATAGAGTTGCCGATAGAACCTAGTCATTTTGAGACTGTTCTGCACGGTAGTCCCAACGATCATCTTCGCTAATCACTTGGAAGAGGCTGGTTTCTGCCTTTCGTTTGATCTTCTGATAAGCGAGACGAACCCCATCAATTGGCACTTTTCCACAGTAATGGAAGCCTAACTTCTCTAAAAGATGTTGCATAACCTTGTTGTCAGGATGGGTATCACAGCGGAAATCTGGGCCCTTTTCTCCTTCGATCAAGCCTTGAAGGAAGGTTTGGGCTACGCCTCGTCCAGCAGCTTCTTTGGCAACAGCGATCCGGTGAAAACTGATATAGAGATAGTTATCATGTTCCCATTTTCCGTCATAAATGTCATTATAAGCTGCTTCATTTCCCTTGTAGAGAGCGGCATAAGCTACGACTTCTTGATTCTCTACAGCTACATAACCACGGCTTTCTAGGATATCCTCAAAAATGATTTCTTGATCCGGATAACCATCCTGCCATTGGTCCACTCCAGCTGCAGCTAAGCTGTCCTTGCCATCTTGAATGATTTCCATAATCCGATTGATTTCATTGGGATAGGCCATTCTAATTTCCATCAGACTCTCCTTATTCTTCCTCTTGGTGGTATCGGGCATAGAGATCACTCTTTTGCTGCCCGAATTGTTTGGCAACCTGTTTGATTGCCTGGTTCTTTTTCATGCCAGACTGGACCAGAAGATCAATCTCTTGGATCAGATCCACTTCTTCTAGATCTAGCTCCTGTTCACTGGCTCCCTCTACAATCAGAAGGCACTCTCCTTTAAGGGGATTTTCCTCCAGATAGTCCACTAACTCTGCGATGGTCCCTCGCGTGTATTCTTCATAGATCTTGGTCAGTTCTCGGACCAGCACAACTGGACGGTCTCCATATACTGCCAGCATATTTTCAAGGGTCGCACGAACTCGGTGCGGAGACTCATAAAAGATCTGAGTCTCAGGATAGGCTAGCTTTTCCTGGAAAAAGGCCTTTTGCTGCCCTTCCTTGCGTGGAAGAAAGCCATAAAAGATATGGGGCTGGGGTGCCAAGCCACTGGCAATTAGGCCGGTAATGCCGGCGCTCGGGCCAGGAACTGCCACAACAGGGATTTCTCGTTCAATAGCCGCCTTGACCAGGTCGTGACCTGGATCCGAAATACTGGGCAGTCCTGCATCCGATACCTGGGCCAGGTCCTTTCCAGACTCTAAATGAGCTAGCAAATCAGGGATTTTCTCCATGGCATTGTGCTCATGGAAGCTAGTTTGTGGTGTCGCAATCTCAAAATGCTTGAGCAAGAGTCCTGTATTGCGTGTATCTTCTGCTGCTATCAGATCCACCTCTTTTAGAGTTTGGATCATGCGGTAGCTCATGTCATCCCGATTGCCAATTGGGGTTGGCACTAAAAATAGAGTCCCTGTCGCTTTATCCCCTTTAAAACTTCGTTGAATCTGCATATTTACTCCCTAAATAACAATTCATCACAGAAAATACACTCTTCATCATTTTCACGACGTTGACCATAGGAGTCTGTACAAACATGAAATCCATCATTGTAAATTCTTTGTAAATTTTCACGACCATTGCGATGGAATTTAGGGGAGCTGGTTTTCTCCACTTCTCCTAAGCGCTCTCTTAATTTATCATTTTCAAGACGCAGAGCTGTATTTTCCTCGACAATGAGTTTGAGATTTTTCTTAATGGCTTCAACCTCTGCTAATGTAACCAGCAATTCCTGGGAGAAGCCATCCAAAGCATCAAATAATTCTTTTTTATTCATCTCTTTACCTTCTATTTTTCAACTGTAGGACCATATACTCGAGAGCATTTTGAAAACTCACATTCCGTTCCCACATCTGTTTGGCCAAGACCAATTTTTCTAGATAGTCTCTTCCTAAGGACTGACCGATGGAGCGTGCAAAGAGCAATTCCAACAAGCGAAAGGCTTGAGCCTGCTTTTCTTTATCATCCGTCTCTTGAACCAAGCGAGAGACCAGTAAGTAGATATGCGGATCTGCTTTTAGACAAGCTGCAACGAAACGCTCACACTCCCTCGTCAGATCGAAAAAGGAGGTATTCTGAGCGAGAATTTGAGCCTCTTGGAAACCTTGACTAAAGTTGGCTAACAAATCTGCTTGTTGAAGCAAGAGACCTTCCTGAAGGAGATACTCTTTTAGGAAATCTTGGTTTTTTGGAAAATGGACCTGCTGCGCCCGACTTTTTATGGTCGGGAGAACCAGCTGCTCATCTGCTGTCAGCAGAAAAATATGAACTTCACTCTGAGGTTCTTCAATGACCTTGAGGAGGGAATTGGCCGCATTGACATGCATCCGGTCTGCATCGCAGATGATAAAGACTTGCTTGGATCCTTCGTAGCCTGACTGAGAAAAATGCTGGATCAAATCCCGGATCCGATCCGTTTTGATGATTTGATTGACCGGTCGGACAACCGTTACATCTGAGAATTCATCCTCTTCAATCAAGCGACAAGCCCGACAAGTCCCACAGGGCCAAACACCCTTCTTGTCCGTACAAAAGAGACTTTGGGACAAGAGCTGGGCCATCTCAAAACTGCCAAAATCTCCTGTAAAGAGATAGGCGTGGCTCAAGCGGTCTTGTTCTAAAATAGCTTGGAAGCGATCGACTAACTGAGGTTGAAGTTTTTGCACTTGTTCTAACTTCATTCACTGATCTCCAAGATTTCTTTCAATAATAGCCAAGTATCTTCGACCACCTGGTCAAAAGGTTGACTGGCATCAATTTTCACCACACGTTGTGGTTCTTTTTCGAGGATAGCCAGATAGCCTTGACGGACTTTCTGATGGAGACTGAGTCCTTCTAGATCCAAGCGATTGACTTCACGGCTAGCACTCTTAGCAATTCTCGCCAACCCTTCTTCTACATCAATGTCAAAGTAGAAGGTCCGATTGGGTTTCAGACCATCAGTCGCAAATTGGTTCAACCATTCAATATCTGCTACTGCTAATCCACGCCCAAAGCCTTGGTATGCTACCGAACTGTCGATAAAACGATCCATGATAACTAGCTTCCCTGCTTTCAAAGCTGGAAGGACACGTTCTGCCAAGTGTTGGCGACGACTGGCGATATAAAGAAGCAATTCTGTCTTGGGATCCATTTCCGTATGGGATGGATCTAGAATGACCTCGCGTATTTTTTCTGCTATTTCGACGCCCCCTGGCTCCCGCGTGGTAATATAGGCAATCCCTGCCTTTTCCAAGCGTGGTAGCAAGGCTTCTAAAACGGAGGATTTCCCTGCACCTTCTGGGCCTTCAATTGAAATTAATGTTCCCTGTTTCATTCTCTTATCTTAACTTTCTATACTCATTTCTCTAGCATGCATCACTTCTTTTTATTTTACCAAAAATAGGGGTAAAAATCCTGTCCGAATTCGTGAAAATTGATGAAAATTATTTCCTATTTTTCATTTTTTTTGGTAAAATGTATGGTGAAAAATGAATAGGAGAACGAGCATGTTTAAGGCAAAAAATATTCTGGCCATTATTTTGGGGGCTGGCATTTTTTCTTTTGGAATCTTCTTTTTAGTCATTCCATTTCACTTTTATGAGGGAGGAGCTACAGGGATTACCCTGATTACCTACTACCTCTTTAAAATTCCCGTTTCGGTCATGAACTTGGCCATCAATATTCCCCTCTTTTTCCTAGCCTGGAAATTACTGGGGCTCCGATCCCTCTATCTCAGTTTGATTGGAACTTTTTCGGTCTCTATTTGGATGGCCATCTTCGAGCTGATCCCTGGAAGTCATCATCTTCAAACTGCAGTCTTTACGGCTCTTGACGGAGATATCCTTCTGGCCTGTATCGGATCAGGGGTTATCCTTGGAACTGGACTGGGGATTATCTTCAACGCTGGAGGAACAACAGGTGGAACCGATATTGTCGCGCGTATCTTTAACAAGTACACGACGCTTTCCATGGGACGCCTCATGTTAATTGTGGATGCCATCGTCTTGACAACTGTTTTGATCGTCTTCAAGGACTTCCGAATTGCAGCCTACACCCTCCTCTTTATCCTGATTGACACCGTCGTCATTGATATCGTCGGTGAAGGAGGTTTTGCAGGAAAAGGATTCCTCGTGGTTACATCTAAACCGGATGAAATTGCCAAACAAATCACGACTGATTTGGGCCGAGGAGTCACCTTCGTAAACGGCATGGGCTATTATAGCCAACAAGAAATGAAGATTGTCTACTGCGTGGTCTCACGGAATGAAATGAAACAAATGAAAGATATCATCAATAAGATCGATCCATTTGCCTTCATTACCATTACAGAAGCCCACGAAATCCTAGGAGAAGGATTTACCTTGGATACCAACAAGCAACCCATTGCTCGCTAAAACAAAGAGCCTGAGAATATCTCAGGCTCTTTCTTTATTTAAAAGGCTTTTGCAGATGTGCGACTAATTTCATCCACACGAATACCATTTTCTTCAAATTTCTTCTTGATAACTTCCGTATCGGTAATGCCATCAATCTGAACTTCGATAACGACATGATCATCTTTGGTTGGGATATTGACTGTATTGGCGATATTGTATCCTTCTTCTACAATCAAATGAATGATTTGTTCTAGAACACCAACCTTATCTTCTGTCACAAAGCGAACACGAACTCCTTCTTCTCCATAACCGGATACTTCGAGGAAGGCACGGAAAATATCACGGTCTGTGATGACACCGGATACTTGGTCATTGTCTACAACCGGAAGAATTCCCACCTTGTTCTTATACATGAGATAGGTCGCATCTTCGAGGCTGGCAAATTTAGAGACAGTAATGATATCACGAAGCATGACATCTTTGACCTTGGTCTTGTTCAACAGATAGTTCATCTCAAAAATAGACAAGCTTGTTGCTTTAGATGGACTTGCTTCTGCAATCGTGCCCTCTGTCACCAAGCCGACCAATTGGTCATTTTCAATGACTGGCAAGCGGTGCAAGCCTTGTTCCCGCATCAAATCTGCCGCATGAGCAATTGTTGTATCTGGACTAATATACACTACTTTACGGGTCATAAAATCTTTAACAGCCATAATCATTCTCCTATGCTTTTCTTAGTTTTATTATACTTGATTTTTAGAATGATTTCAAACGCTTTCAGCAGTTTTCTCTTGTTTTCAAAATTTAGAAAAATCAAACAAGAGATGAAAAAAGAAAGGCCTTTAGGACCTTTCCTTTCAAACAAACTTTAAAAATCTTATCCACCAAGGTAGGCCTTGCGGACTTCTTCTGAGGCTAAGAGTTCTTTTCCTGTTCCGGTAAGAACGACTTTCCCTGTTTCGAGAACATAACCGCGGTCTGCGATGGCAAGGGCCTTGTTGGCATTTTGTTCAATCAAGAGAACAGTTGTTCCTTGTTTTTGGATATCTTGGATGATATCAAAGATTTCTTGGATAAAGATTGGGGCCAATCCCATAGAAGGTTCATCCAGGAGCAAAAGTTTTGGCGTCGACATGAGGGCACGACCCATTGCAAGCATTTGTTGCTCCCCACCAGATAGGGTGGCTGCATCTTGGTTCTTCCGTTCTTCCAAACGTGGGAAACGGGAGAAGACCTTCTTCAAGTTAGCTTGGTTTTCTTCTCGGTCTTTCTTCAAGAAAGCTCCCATTTCCAAGTTTTCCATAACGGTCAAGCCTGGAAAGACGTGGCGACCTTCTGGAACTTGAGAGAGTCCTGCTGCTACAATCTTTTGAGCTGGAACCTTTTGAATCTCCTGACCCAAAAACTCAATTTTCCCAGCACTTGGACGCACCAAACCTGAAATGGTACGAAGAATAGATGTTTTCCCAGCACCGTTAGCACCGATAAGAGAAACAACTTCTCCTTCATTTACCTCGAAACTGACATCACGGACAGCCTGGATCATGCCATAGTGTACAGAAAGATTTTCAACTTTTAACATAGACATTAGGCTTCACCTCCTAGATAGGCTTCGATTACGCGTTTGTTATTCTTGATTTCATCTGGCGTACCATGGGCAATCAAGCGGCCATATTCCAATACATAAATCCGTTCTGTTACTTCCATGACCAAGCTCATATCGTGCTCGATCAGCATGATCGTAATATTAAATTCTTTTTGAATGCGACGGATCAATTGGGTCAATTCTGCTGTTTCTTGAGGGTTCATCCCTGCAGCAGGTTCATCCAAGAAGAGGATTTTTGGCTCTGTCGCAAGGGCACGAACGATCTCCAAGTGACGTTGTTGTCCGTAAGCCAAGTTTTTAGCCAAAGTATCTGCTTCTTTTTCCAAACCGAAAATGGCTAACAATTCAAGGGCTTTTGCTTTCAAAGCTTCTTCATTCTTGTAATAGCTTGGCAAGCGGAAAAGACTCGCAAAGACATGTGGTTTGTGGTGGTTGGCAAAGGCAATCAAGACATTGTCCAAAACGCTCAAATCTTTAAAGAGACGAATATTTTGGAAAGTCCGTCCCAGACCACCTGCAGCGATTTTATAAGGTGCTTTACCATTTAATAGGTGACCGTCTAAGGTAATGGTCCCTTCACTTGGTTCATACACTCCTGTTAGGAGGTTGAAGAGGGTTGTTTTACCGGCACCGTTGGGCCCGATCAACCCAACCAATTCCCCTTCATTGAGTTCCATGGTCACATCCCCAACGGCTGTCAAACCACCAAAGTTTTTTGTTAAATTTTTTACTTCAAGAAGTGCCATTAGTTAGCCTCCTTTTTTGAGAGTAGTTTTTTCAAGCTGAATTCCCATGTTCCAAGAAGACCACCTGGACGGAAGATCATCACGAGAATCAAAGCCAATGAGTAAATGATCATACGTACACTTGAGAAGTCTTGAAGCACCATGTTCAAGATCCCCAAGACGATAGCTGCCACAACTGTTCCTGACATTGATCCCAAACCACCAAACACGACAATGATCAAGACATTAATAGTATTGGTGAAAGAATAATCTTTCGGAACGACAGATCCAATGAAACCTGCTTGGAGAGATCCTGCAATCGCTGCTGTGATCGCACCGAAAACAAAGGCGATGACTTTAACTTTGGTCGTATTGATCCCAACAGATTCTGCTGCGATTTCATCTTCACGAACAGAGAGGGTAGAACGTCCAATTGGACTGCGTAAGAAGTTGATGGTAAAGATGGTTGTAATCACGACAAAAAGGTAAACCAATTGCCAGGTTGTAAAGGCTGGCAAACCAAGGATCCCAGCGGCACCATTGGTGAGAGTACCACCATTGACGATCAAGATCCGGATGATTTCAGAAACCCCCAGTGTCGCAATCGCGAGGTAGTCCCCTTTCAAACGAAGGGTTGGAACCCCAACGATCAAGGCAACGAGACCTGCGATCAAAGCCCCTAAAACCATCGCACCAAAGAAAGCCCCGTAGGTTGGTGATTTAGAACCGAGAATGGCTGCAGAATAGGCACCAATCGCCATAAATCCGGCATGACCGAGTGAGAATTGACCTGAGAAACCAACAATGAGGTTCAAGCCAACTGCAAGGATAATATTAATTCCGATTTGTTCTAAAATTTGGATATAGAAGAGGTTGAGCACACCCGCTGCAACCAAGACTTGGATCAAGGCAAAACCTGCGACCAAAAGACCAAGCCAGACTAAATTCACTTTTAAATTTTGTTTCATGGCTTACACCTTCTCTTTCACATTTTTACCGAGGATACCTGCTGGACGGATGAGCAAGATCACAATCAAGATGGCATACACAATAGCATCACGGAAGTCTGAAAGACCAATCGCTGTAGCGAAAGTTTCCAATAAACCGATGACAAAGCCACCTAGGGCCGCGCCTGGAATGATTCCGATTCCTCCAAGAACGGCTGCGACAAAGGCTTTGATCCCTGGTGTCATCCCCATCAAAGGTTCGATTGAGTTGTAATACAAACCGATCAAAACCCCACCAGCACCCGCTAAGGCTGATCCCAAAGCAAAGGTAAAGCTGATGGTCCGGTTTACGTTAATCCCCATCAATTGAGCGGCATCGCTATCAACAGAAACGGCACGCATGGCTTTCCCCATCTTTGTCTTTTGGATAATAAATTGAAGAGCGACCATCAAGAAAATAGACACTCCTAAAATCATCAACTGAATGTTAGAGATCGAAATGGGACCAAAATTGTAACGAACAGTTTCAATGACTTGCGGGAAGGAACGGGTATTGGCCCCTACAAAGAAGACCATCCCATATTCAAGCAAGAAGGAAACCCCGATGGCTGTGATCAAGGCTGCAATCCGAGTCGAATGACGAAGCGGACGATAAGCCAGATATTCAATCACAACCCCTAAAATAGCTGTCCCGACCATAGCTAGAAGCAAGGCTACAAAGAAGTTAACTTTCAATGAGTTCAATAAGAAATACCCCATAAAGGCACCTACCATGTAGATATCCCCATGGGCAAAGTTGATCAATTTGATAATTCCATACACCATAGTATAACCAAGGGCTAAGAGTGCATAGACACTTCCCAAGATTAGACCGTTCACTAATTGCTGGAGCATTTGAACCATCCTTTCTAATAATAAAGAGCGAGGCCAGGAATTTTCATTCTCCCAGCCTCTTGTACAAACAACAAATGATAATTAAGGTTTAACCGACTCAACTGACTCAACTTTACCATCTTTTAAGCCAATCATAAGTGCAGATTTAACCGGATTATGGTCTTTGTCAATAGACATTGTACCAGTAACACCTTCCAAGTCTTTCAACTTCGCAAGGTTGTCTTTCAATTCGACAGAGTTCTTAGCACCTTTAGATGCTTCTGCAACCATGTAAACTGAATCATACGCCAAAGCTGCAAACATTGAAGGTTCTTCGTTGTATTTTGCTTTATAAGCTTCTACGAATTTTTTGGCTTTATCAGTCATTTCACCTTCAGTAGAGAATCCAGCTACGTAGTAGATGTCTGTAGCTGCAGCAGGTGTTGCTTGTTCAACGAATTTAGCATCGCTAAATCCATCACCACCAATGATTGGTTGTTTGATTCCCATACCACGTGCTTGGTTTACGATTTTACCAGTTTCAGTGTAGTACCCTGGAAGGACAATCGCATCGAAGTCTTTGTCTTTGATTTTTGTAAGAGCAGCTTGGAAGTCTGTATCCTTAGATTGGAAAGTTTCTGTTGCTACGATTTCACCTTTATAAGATTTCTTAAAGGCTTCAGCAATCCCTTTAGCATAGTCAGATGAATTATCGTAGTATAGAACAACTTTCTTCGCTTTCAAGTTATCCGTTGTATATTTAGCAATGATTTGTCCTTGGAAGCTATCGATGAAGGTTGCACGGAAAAGGTAATCTTGACCTTTTGTCAAATTATCTTGTGTTGCAGATGGTGTTACCAATGGAACACCTGCTTTACCAGCATTCGCAACAGCTGCGGCAGTGGCACCTGAAGTAGCAGGCCCTACAAGAGCGTTCACTTTTGATTGAGTGACAAGGTTTGTAGTGATTGTAGCTGCTTCAGCTGTTTCAGATTTGTTATCTTTGTCTGTGACAACAATCTTCTTACCATCAGCTCCACCATTAGCATTGATTTCATCAACGGCTAATTGAGCACCTTTTTGTTCAGCACTACCATATGCTGCTACTTCACCAGTTTTTTCAAAGTTAAAACCGATTTTTAGTTCTTTGCCGATTTCGTTACCAGTTGTGTTTGAACCTGAAGTTGAAACTTCACCACAGGCCGCAAGAAGAGCGACACTTGCAATTGTTAAAAATGAAAGAGCAAATTTTTTCTTCATTTGTAATAATCTCCTTAAATAATCTTAAAATAAATACATATTAAGAATATACCGAATTATCTGACAATTGTCAATATAAAAAACGCAATCCTTTAAATGATTGCGTTTTCTACTTGTGTTTCATCCTGTTGACGATGCAAACTTCCTACAAAATCACGATCCAATTCTTGAATATGGCAAATTTGAACCTTCTTTACAAAGCGTTCTTTTTTTAATTGCTGCATAATTTCAAGAACTTGAGGACTATCGACATAGACCTGGACATAGCGCATTTTTTTGGAATGATAGATCACATCCCCAATTTCCTGTAATTTCTTTGCATCTCGATTATAATACAATTTTACAATTAAGCCTGTTCTAGCTTGCTTCTCAAACATACACAATCCCTTTCTGCTTCTGTTACAAGTATAGCAAATTTCAGGTAAAAATACTATCTTTTTCTAGAAAGTAAAGAATGTCTTAAAAAAACCTCTCCTGTCAAAGGAGAGGGCTGGATGGTTAAGATTTCTTATCCGAGATTGTTGTTAGCCATGATTTCATCGATGAAACCATAAGCTAAGGTTTCTTCTGCAGTCATCCAATTATCCCGTTCTGCATCAGCGTGGATTTTCTTGATGGTTTGACCTGAATTTTCTGCCAAGATTTTTTCCAATCTGTGACGTGTTTTCAAGAGGTGTTCTGCTGCAATGGCCATATCCGTTTGTTGAGTACCGCCACCAGTACCACCCATTGGTTGGTGGATCATGTACTCAGCATTTGGCAACATGAAGCGTTTGCCTTTGGCACCACTTGATGCAATCACAGTCCCCATTGAAGCTGCCATCCCCATGACGATGGTTTGGACGTCTGATTTGATAAAGTTCATGGTATCGACGATTGCCAAACCTGCAGAGACAGAGCCTCCTGGCGTATTGATATACATATAGATATCTTTGGTATTATCTTGGGCATCCAAGAAGAGTAATTGGGCAATAATCGAATTGGCCATTTGGTCTTCTACCGGTCCTGTCACCATGATAATACGGTCTTTTAAGAGGCGTGAGTATATGTCGTATGAGCGTTCGCCACGACTAGTTTGTTCAATTACTACTGGAATCATTCATTCATCTCCTTTTATCCATTATAACCGGCACCATCTCACGAGTTTCATCCGGTTGATTCGAGAGGCTAGCTCTCCTTCCATTCTTTATAAAAGCTATTATATCCCATTGGTCAACAAAGGTCAAATTTTTACTTTCCTAAAGATAGATTGGAAATGTGCTTATTTGGTACCAAACAAACGGTCCCCAGCATCACCTAAACCTGGAACGATATAGCCGTTTTCGTTGAGCCGTTCATCCAAGGCTGCAGCAAAGATTTCGACATCTGGATGAGCTGTTTGAAGAGCTTCCACTCCTTCTGGTGCTGCAACTAAGCAGACAAATTTAATATGGCTTGCACCACGTTTCTTTAATGAATCTACCGCTAGGATTGCAGATCCCCCAGTCGCCAACATTGGGTCTACCACAAAGATTTGACGTTGGTCGATATCTTCTGGCAATTTCACCAAGTATTCAACTGGTTTCAAGGTTTCTTCATCGCGGTACATTCCGATGTGACCAACTTTAGCAGCGGGTACCAAACTCAAGAGTCCGTCTACCATCCCGATCCCTGCACGAAGGATTGGAACAATCGCTAGTTTTTTACCAGCAATCTGTTTTTGAACTGTTTTTGTAATGGGTGTTTCGATTTCTACGTCTTCAAGAGGAAGTTCGCGCAAAACTTCGTATCCCATCAACATAGCAATTTCATCTACTAATTCACGAAAAGCCTTTGTAGAGGTATCAGTCCGACGCAAAATAGACAATTTATGCTGAATCAGTGGATGTTTAATAACTTCAAGTTTTCCCATTGTGGTTCCTTCTTTCTCTATATTCATCTTATTATATCAAAAAGGAAGAAAAAGGCCTACAAATATGCAAACCTTTTCTTTTCTTATTTTAATGTCTATCTTATAGCCACTCTTTGTACTTGCCAATATAATAGTGTTTGACCAGGGTGACACTTGCCATATAAAGGAAAAGGATTCCCGCAAGTAATAGGAAGTAAAGACTATTTAGTGGCGCTACTTTCAACAAGGAAGCCAGTGGGCCATATGGTAGGAAGGTCACAAAGAGGGCGCCCAATAGGGTCGTTGCCATGACTGCAAGGGCTGGCCGACTTTGAACAAAAGGCAATTTTGGAGAGCGGAGCATATAGATGACCATAGTTTGGGACCACATGGACTCGATAAACCAGCCGGTTTGAAAGAGCATGATGAAGAGTCCCGCACTGTCTGCTCCATGGACATAGCCATAGCCTGTAATCATCGGTACGATGATAAAGTAGAGAGCGATAAAGGTCAAGATGTCAAAGACAGAGGAAATAGGACCAAACCAGGCCATAAAGCGGGTAATGGATTTTGCTTCCCAAATCCGAGGTTTCTTCAAGAAGTCCTTATCAACCCGGTCGAAAGGCAAGGCGATACAGGAAAGGTCATAAACCAAGTTCAAAACGATGAGATGGATAGGGGCCATTGGAAGGAAAGGAAGGAAAATACTAGCAAAGAGAAGAGAGAAGATATTTCCGAAATTAGAAGAAACAGTCATCTTGATGTACTTGGTCATGTTGGCATAAACTTTGCGGCCTTCTACCAAGCCTTTTTCGAGGACCATCAAGTCTTTATCCAGAAGGATAACATCTGCTGTTTCTTTGGCAATATCGACAGCTGTATCAACCGAAATCCCCACATCTGCCACTTTCATAGAAGGAGCATCGTTGATCCCATCTCCCATATATCCGACCTTGTGGCCATTTGCTTTGAGTTGCAAGATAATGCGTGCTTTTTGATCTGGAGATAATTTTGCAAAAACGGTGGTGATTTCTACTGCTTGGGCCAAGTCTGAATCAGAGAGACTGTCGATATCGCTACCCAGCAAAATGCGGTCAACATCCAGTCCCACCTTTTCACAAACCGCTTGGGTCACTTTCTCATTATCACCCGTAAGGATTTTAGTAGCAACTCCGTATTCCGCAAGGGTATTGATGGCTGGTGCTGCAGATGGTTTTGGTGGATCTAAGAAGGCTAGGTAGCCCGTCAAGATCATGTCTGCTTCATCTGCCACTTCAAAGGCATAGCCTTCCTCAAGATTTGATTTGTAACTAACCCCTAGCACGCGCAAACCTTGTTCATTCAGTTGAGCTACTTCTGCCAAGACTTCTTCCCTCACTTGGTCTGTTAGGGGGATAATCTTATCCTTGTATTCCACATAGTTAGAGACTGCTAGCATTTCTTCCAGGGCCCCCTTGGTGACCATGCTCACGACTCCCTGCTCATCTTTGACAATGACACTCATCCGCCGGCGTTCAAAGTCAAAAGGCAATTCATCAATTTTTTGGAAGCTTTGGTCCAAGCCTCTGACAATCTCATGTTTCTTAGCTTCTCTTTCTGTCCGACTGATAATAGCGCGGTCCATCAAGTTTTTGAGGCCGGTTTGGAAGTAAGAGTTGAGGTAGGCCCGACGAAGGACGGACAAATCCAAGTCCCCACGAATGTCGAGTGGGTATTCGAGTACAATCTCATCTTGGGTCAAGGTTCCTGTCTTGTCGGTACAGAGGATATCAATAGCGCCTAGATCTTGAATAGCATTGAGCTTTTTGATGACCACCTTTTCTTTGGCCATGATAATGGAACCCTTGGCCAAGCTAGCGGTGATAATCATTGGGAGCATTTCTGGAGTCAAGCCCACCCCTACACTAAGGGCAAAGACCCCTGCTTCCAGCCAGTCCCCATCTGTCAAACCATTGATAAAGAAGACGATGGGTACCATGACCATCATGAGTCGGATCAACAACCAAGAGATGGTGTTCATTTCTCGTTCAAAAGAGGTTGGTTCATCATAAGTATTGATGGTTTGCTCAATCTCTCCCATCATGGTTTCATCCCCAACGACCAAGACCAAGGCTGTTGCTCGACCTGAGATGACGTTGGTCCCCATGAAAGCTAGACTTTCACTCTCCAAAAGACTGTCCAGATTTTGGCCAGTCGCTTTTTTCAAGCAGACTTTTTCGACAGCATCGCTCTCTCCAGTCAAACCAGACTGTTGAACGAAGAAGTCTCGAGAATCTAACAAGACCACATCCGCTGGGATCATGTCGCCTGCACTCAATTTGATCAAGTCTCCCACAACGATCTCATCAATGGGAATTTCTTCTTCTTTGCCTTCTCGAATGACCGTTGCTGTATTGACAATCATGCGAGAAAGGTTGCTAGCAGCCTTGTCACTTCGCAATTCTTGGATAAAGCGAATCCCTCCAGAGAGAAGGACGAGTACGACAATGATGAGAGAGGTCGTTGGATCTTCCTCTCCTGGTTTGGCTAACCAAACATTGGTCACCAGAGAAACAAGGGCAATGAGCAGTAAGATGACCGTGAAGGGATTGATGATGGATTCAACAATCCGTTTCCAGATAGAATTATCTTGCCCCTTTGTGAGGACATTTTCTCCATAGCTATCTCGGTTCTCCTCTACCTGGTCTTCCGTCAAGCCAGACCAGCTAGATTGATAGGTTGCTAAGGTTTTTGTTTCTGCATCTTGTAATGCAGCAATGAGTCTTTCTTTTGTTGTTTGCATTGGAATCTCCTTTTAAATCAGGAGCCAAACGCTTATAGAGTCCCGATGACACAAATCAGCGATTGGCTGGCTATGTGCGGTTCGGGATGATCGTCGATTTGTATCATAGTGCTCTCCTTTTCTACTTGATAGGTTGGGAGGCTTCTTAAGCATAAGAAAAGAGCCCTCCCCTTTTACAGGTAGGACTCATTAAACTCGTCGTTTATTTTTTAATGAAAATTCTCAAAAAATAGACCGTCCAAGCTTTAGCTCCGCAAGGCAATGAAATGAGCTTAGTCTTGACCTTTGCGATCAGGACTGTTGACCAACGAGTAGTGTCTCCACTGCTTTGCGGTAGTCATCCGTATCCTTGT
This sequence comes from Streptococcus sp. 400_SSPC, assembly GCF_001072745.1. Lineage (NCBI taxonomy): Bacteria > Bacillati > Bacillota > Bacilli > Lactobacillales > Streptococcaceae > Streptococcus > Streptococcus sp. 400_SSPC. The sequence continues at coordinate 110,808 of NZ_JVIQ01000017.1, forward strand.
GGTAGCCTCACCTACCGTTATTCCCTTTGAGTATACTCCTCCCCTATAGAAAAGTCAACCCTTAAAATCAACCTTTTTTAGGAAAATTTGTTACGATCCGATCGACAATCTCTTGGACTAGGGTTTTCGGAGCTGCCACATTCAAACGGGCATGTTGCTTCCCTTCTACTCCAAAGTCTGTCCCTTTATTGAGGATGACCTTAGCCTGGTCATGAAGTCTAGCATGGAGTTCTTCCTCTGACAAACCGTAGGCAGAAAAATCAAGCCAGAGTAGATAGGTCCCTTGCGGTTTCATCACACCAATGTCTGTCTGCTCACGCAAAACTTCTATAGTGTAATCGATATTTTCTTCCAAGACTTCCTTTAAGTCCTCTAACCAAGCCTTTCCATTCTGATAGGCGACTTCGGTGGCGATAAAGCCAAGGGCAGAAATCTCATGTTGATTGTTTCGCAACTGCCGAGCTTGGAAGGATTTTCTTAGTGCATCATTTTCGATGATGGCATAGGAATTTTTTGTCCCTGCGATGTTGAAGGTTTTGGTCGCACTCGATAAGACAAGGGTGAAGTCCTTAAAGCTTGGATCTACCGTATTAAAACATACGTGCCGATTTCCAAATAGCACCAAGTCTTGGTGAATTTCATCTGAAACAAGCAAGACCCCATGTTTTTGACAGAGACGACCAATCTTTTCTAGGACTTCTCGTTCCCAGACGCGACCGCCTGGGTTATGAGGATTGCACAGGATGTAGAGCTTGACTTGGTGCTCTTCAAAGTCTTTCTCCAATTGCTCAAAATCAATTTGGAAGAGTCCATCCACTTCTACTAAGGAATTGGTCACTAATTTGCGTTGATTGAGGCGGACGCTACGGGCAAAGGGTGGATAAACTGGCGTATTGATGAGAACAGCCTCGCCTTCCTTAGTGAAAGCCTGAATAGCCGTTGAAATAGACGGAACCACACCTTCCATAAAGACAATGGCTTCCTTCTCAAACACATATCCATGCTCTGACTTTTCCCACTCCTGAACAGCTCGGTAAAGCTCTTCACTAGGATAGGTGTAGCCGTAGACCAATTGATCCGCGTAATCTCGAATGGCTTGTCGAACCGCAGGCAAGGATTCAAAATCCATATCTGCAATCCAAGCAGGAAGAAGTTCTGGATCTTGCTCTGACTCCTTCCACTTGCTAGTATGATGCCCCAAACGATTAGGGACAGTCAAAAATTGTTCTTTTCCCATGATGGACTCCTATCTAGCCAATGCTTGTTCTAAATCCTCAATCAAATCCCGTGCATCTTCAATTCCGATGGAAAGGCGAAGCAAGTCATCCGTTAACCCATAGGAATGACGAACCTCTGCAGGAATATCTGCGTGGGTCTGTGTAGTTGGGTAGGTAATCAAACTCTCCACTCCACCTAAGCTTTCTGCAAAGGTAAAGACTTGCAAGTGGTTCAAAATGGTTGGAATCTTTTCTTGGTGGCTTACTTTAAAGGAAACCATGCCTCCCTTGCCGGTATACAAAACTTCCTTAACGGCTGGATGCCCCTTCAAGAATTCCACTACCTTCTTCGCGTTTTCTGTAGAGCGCTCCATTCGAAGGGCTAAGGTTTTTAACCCACGGATCAATTGGTAGCTGTCAAAAGGAGAGAGAACAGCTCCAGTTGTGTTTAAGTTATAAAAGAGTTGCTCATAGAGACCTTCATCATCAGTCACTACAACACCAGCCAAAACGTCATTATGACCCGCTAGATACTTGGTCGCTGAGTGAAGGACGATATCTGCTCCTTCTTCAATTGGACGTTGGTAGATAGGGCTATAGAAGGTGTTGTCTACAATCACTTTTGCCCCTTTTTCATGAGCGAGTTTAGCTAATTTCTGGATGTCAAACTCCAGCATGAGTGGGTTAGTAGGCGTTTCAATATAGAGAATATCCACCTCTCCCTTCAATCCCTCTACCAATTCTTCTTCAGAATTTGCATAGGTAAAGAAAAAGCGTCCTTCTTGTTCCATTTGGTTGAACCAGCGGAAAGAGCCTCCATAAAGATCTCTTACTGCCAAGACCTTACTGCCAACTGGAAAAATACTAAAAGCTAAGACAATGGCAGACATACCTGAGCTCGTCACCAAGGCATGCTCTGCACTCTCAATAGCTGCCAAGGTCTTTTCAGCGTTTACCCGCGTCGGATTCTTGGTACGGATATAGTCAAAACCAGTAGATTGACCAAACTCTGGATGCTGGTAAGTGGTTGAAAAATGAAGCGGAGTAATCAAAGCCCCTGTTGCTGGATCCGACTTGATTCCCGCTTGAGCTAGGATGGTGTTAATATTCTTTTTGTGACTCATACAAACCTCCAATGGACGTAAATTCAATTGTCTCTATTGTATCACTTCTTTAGATGATTCGGTTTTTCCTTTTTCAAGAGCTAGATATAGCTTCAAACTATAATGAAAAAAGAGGTGGGATAGCCCCAACCTCTACTGATTATGAAATATGAAATTTATTTCGAAGACTAGCTGCCTTGCTACCAATGAAGCGATCTAAGAAACGAAGACGAAGACCAAGGCCACCGTATACCACGATTCCAACACCACCAATCAGAGCTACATAAATCATGCTTGTCACTCGACCATTTGGTTTGATCACCAAGCCGAGGATAAAGCCTGCAACTAGGACCACCAAGAGCATGATCAAGGTGAGAATGGCTGTCAATAAGCTCCGTTTGAAGACTGTCTTGCGATTGAAATGAGTCACCTGATGAATTTCCTTGTACATAAGAACAATCGGAATCATGAGACCAATTGTAGTAGAAAGAAGAGGACCATAGGCTTTAAAGACATAAATGAACGGTACTTGGAGAATCAGTTTTACCAATACTCCATAGCCAAAGTAAAGAATTGCCTTCCAATTTTGGAAAAGAGCCTGGATCATTGGAGAGAGAACCGTATACAAGCCTAGGATGACCGTTTGTAACATGGCTAAGATAAAGAGTCCCAAAGCCAGGGAATCTGGTTTCCCGTAAAAGACCGTATAGAGAGGCTCTGCAATGGCTACTGCTCCAATCGTCGCTGGAAGCAAGAAGGCTACTAGCATGGTCAAATTATCTTGAACCAGCTTACCTGCAGCCCGGAAATCACCCTTGACATAGTTCTCTGTAAGAAGAGGGATTCCCACCCCACCGATCGATGTCGCAACTGCAATTAAAATCATGGTAATCTTGTTCGGATTCGCTGAGAAGTAGCTGAACTGAACCAACAACTCTGAACGAGTGAAGTTGGTGAACCAAGACATGACATTGCTATAGGTCATCTGGTCGATAATTTGAAAGAGTTGAATAGCTGATCCTGTCACAATGAACGGAATCGCTTCACGAATGGTATCCCACAAGAGAGCCTTGGTATCAATCTGGCTATCAGACTCTGGGCGATGGATAATGTGCTGTAGAAGCCCTGTTTTCCAGAGGTAATAGACGAGGACTAGAAGACTCGCTCCCATCCCAATAAAGGCTGCAAAAGTGGACTGGGTTACGGCTTCAACGTAATCACCTGAGCCGACCTTCATAATGAAGTAAGCTGTCAAGAGCATCCAGATAACCCGAATCACTTGCTCAGCAATTTGACTGATGGCGTAAGGTTTCAGATTGTTATGCCCTTGGAAGAAGCCACGAACGACACTCATGGAAGGAAAAATCAAGACTGCCCAAGACAAGCTCTGCATGACAGGGATTAGGTCTTTCCCACCTCCAGACAGATTTGCAAATACTGGGGAAAGCACATACATGATAATAGCAAAAACCAAGCCCAATAAAGACATGAACTTAAGGAAGCCACGAATCATGGCAAAACTGTGCTCTTCTTGCCCCTTGGTATTGTACTTGGCCACCTGCTTAGCGACTGCTACTGGGACGCCTGCTGTTGAAATCAGCAAAAACCAAGCGTAGATATTGTAGCCCATGGTAAAGAGACCGTTTGCCTCTGCGCCATGCTTGCCCATCCAGATATACCAAGGGATGATATAGGCCGCTCCTAAGAGACGACTAATGAAATTACTGGCTGTTAACCAGACTGTACCTCGAAGCATCTGGGCCTGTTGATTACTTGTTTCGTTACTCATATGTTTCCTCTGCTTTATAGTCTTCTTTCATTATAAACTTTTCCTTTACACTTGTAAAATAAGGTCTTTCAGTTTAAAATAGGATTATGATAAAGATAGAAACTGTACTAAACATTTTAAAAGAGGATCACAACTTTCGTGAGATCCTACAAGACGGAGAATACCACTATTCAGCAAGTGGTGTTTCTTTTAATCAAATTAGCTACGATAGTCGAAAGGTCAACTCCGAGACCCTCTTTTTTGTCAAGGGGGCAAATTTCAAGAAGGAATTTTTGGAGCAAGCGATCGAGCAAGGTCTCCAGTGGTATGTCGCTGAGCAAGACTTTGAGGTCAGCATCCCAGCCATTATCGTTACGGATATCAAACAGGCTATGAGCTTGATTGCCATGGAATTCTACGGCCACCCTGAGCGCCAGCTAAAACTCTTAGCTTTTACAGGGACCAAGGGCAAAACGACTTCTGCTTACTATGCCTACAAGATTCTTGAGCAAGGACACCGTCCAGCCATGCTATCCACTATGAATACAACCTTGGATGGCAAGACCTTCTTCAAATCAACCTTGACCACTCCAGAAAGCATTGATCTTTTTGAAATGATGGCCCAGGCAGTTGCCAACGATCGGACCCACCTGATTATGGAAGTTTCTAGCCAAGCTTATTTGGTGAAACGGGTTTACGGTCTGACCTTTGATGTCGGTGTCTTCCTCAACATCAGCCCTGACCATATTGGACCAATTGAGCATCCAACCTTCGAAGACTATTTCTACCACAAACGTCTCTTGATGGAAAATAGCCGTGCTGTTGTCGTCAATAGCGATATGGATCATTTTGAGATTCTTGCGGAACAAGTCGCTGAGCAAGACCACGACTTCTACGGTAGTCAATCAAGCAACCAAGTCCAGAACTCAAAAGCCTTTAGCTTTTCTGTCACTGGCAAGCTGGCGGGAGATTATGATACCCAGCTCATCGGTCACTTCAACCAAGAAAATGCTGTGGCTGCAGGTCTTGCCTGCCTTCGCCTAGGAGCGAGTCTTGAGGATATCCAAAAAGGGATTGCTAAGACGCGCGTTCCTGGCCGAATGGAAGTCTTGACTCAGCAAAATGGAGCCAAGGTCTTCATCGACTATGCCCATAATGGAGATAGCTTGAAAAAACTACTCTCAGTTGTTGAAACCCATCAAACGGGGACGATTTCACTGGTCCTTGGATCAACCGGTAATAAGGGAGAGAGCCGCCGCAAAGACTTTGGCTTACTCTTAGAAGACCATCCTGAGATCCAAGTCTTCCTCACAGCGGATGATCCCAACTATGAAGATCCTTTGGCTATCGCTGAAGAGATTAGCAGCTTCATCACGCGCCCTGTCGAGAAAATCGCAGATCGCGAGCAAGCCATTCAAGTAGCTATGGCAACGACCAGCAAGCCTGAAGATGCCGTCATTATCGCCGGAAAAGGAGCTGACTGCTACCAAATCGTCAATGGCGTAAAAGAAGAGTATCCAGGCGATGCCGCCATTGCTGAACGTTACCTTTAATCAAACGAAAGAAGGCTAGGAAAATTCCTAGCCTTTTTTATTGTTTGATAAACATCAGCCTTTCCTTGTCCAAGTCCACTGCTAATTCATATTTGCCTTCATCATTTTTGCGGATATAGCCTAAGACTTCTAAGCTATCAACAAAGATGTCTCTGCGCTTTTGCTGGACTTCTTCTTTTTTGAGGAACTTGAGCAAAAAGCTGGTCATATACTTAAGAGCATACTCAGGATTGACATCACCCAAAATAGCATAGAGTTTCTCTTGCTCCTCCGTCAAAGGGTATTGGTGTTTCACCTTGTAGAAGTAATTGGAAAGTGTCTGTGCATGTCGTTCGAAGTCAGTCTCCTCTATCAAAATCGCTGCATTGGTAGTATTGCGGAGTTCTGTTTGGAAGACCTTGGCTTTTAATTCTTGATAAACTGCACTGTCCTCTCGAACAAAGACCTCTTGATCCAGTTCAACTCGATCAGCTGACTCTAAGAAAGGCAAATTGAGAGTGTAGCGTTTATTTTCTCGAAGGATGAAGCCCGCTTTGATATACTCCTCCATCAGCTTATCCACTGGTTGATCTGGAAATTGGGCCTTGATTTGTCGCAGGATCACATCATCCTGCTGGTCCAGATAGTTGATCAAGTCCTTGAAAAATAGCTGACGTGTCAAACGTGTGGGATTAATGATCTGAATCATCCAAATACCTTTCTTTAAACTGTAGACGGGAAGACTGGGCTAACTGACTCGGGTTGGTTCCGGGCTGATCTAGGGGAACGGCTAGGCCAAGTTCCTTGTAGTAATCCAGCCAGAACGGACTAATCTCCTCTTCCTCATCTCCAAACTTCATGGGAATGGTCTCAAAAACAGGGAGTAGTTCAGAGATGAACTGGGAACAATAGAAACCTTTTCCATCTGGATAAAAGGACGCATTGTAGGGAGCTCCTAAAAGGCTCTCTGCTCGCTTTTTGACTTCTTCGTGATCAATCGCCGTATAGCGATAAAGGTCATAGACTTTTCCAGCTTCAAAGAAATCTTCGGGTGACTGGGAAAGAACACCACCTTCCACCCTAGCATGATAGATCTGTCCGTTCAAAAAGATAGCCACGTGACTGTAGTTACCTGTCGAGGCCTGGATGGCCTGGCCCATTTCCGTATTTTCTCTCACAAAAATCAAATCGCCAGATTCTAACATGGTCTCCTCCTAGCAAAAAAGGAGTCGAAACTCCTTTTTAACGATGGGTTTCCCCACCTATCATTATGCATTAAAGCTTTCAGTCAATTGAGGAACCACTTGTTTCTTACGTGAAACGGCACCTGGAAGGAAAGCATGATTGTTTTCAAGTTTGAAGTTGAAAGCTGCTTCTACCTTATCCATATTAGCACCAAGAGCCAAAATTTCTGAGTTTGAGTTGACAATATCAGTAATCATCAAAACGAAGTCAGAGTAGCCGTTAGCTGCATTGGCGGCTTGGATGGCTGCTTCGATTTCAGCTTGGCGTTCCAAAACTTCAGCAATATCAACTGTATTGACTTGGGCAACACGGACATTATTTCCGTTGAGTTCAAAAGTCTTAGCATCGATGTCAATCAATTCTTCTGCTGATTTGCTTGCCAAGTTGGTACCAGCCTTGAGCATGGCAAGACCATATTCTTCCAAGTTGACACCAGCCAATTCAGCCAATTCAGGTGCAATCACCTTATCAGATGGGTGAGTTGTTGGAGATTTCAAAAGAAGAGTATCTGAAATCAAACCTGAAAGCATCAAACCTGCGATTTCTTTTGGCACTGCTACACCGTGTTCTTTGAACATGCGGTATACGATAGAAGATGCTGAACCAACTGGTTCTAAACGCATGTAAAGTGGGCTAGCAGTTTCAAAGTTAGCCACACGGTGGTGATCCACTACACCGTATACTTCTACTTCAGCGATATCTGACACAGATTGTTGGAATTCATTGTGGTCCGTCAAGATGACTTGCTCTGCACCTTCTGCTTTAGCTGATGTGATCACGCGCGGTGCTTCCACACCAAAATAGTCCAATACGAAAGCTGTTTCTTCATTTGGAGTTCCTAGAGCCACTGCTTCTGTATCCAAACCGTATGCTTCTTTTGCAAGATAAGCAAAGGCTACAGATGAACCGATGGCATCTGAGTCAGGATTTTGGTGACCAAAAACGAGAATTTTTGACATGTTTCTACCTCTTCATTTTCATTTGTATATTCACTCTATTTTAGCACGTTTTTCCGTTTAAAGAAAGGGATAGTGATGCTTTTCATCAGAAAAAGACAGCTGGAAGGACCAACTGTCTCGATTTATTTTATCCTTTAACCCGTTTCAGGTAATCTTGGTAACTTTCCGTTTCCATCAAATCTTTTGCATTTTGAACCCGTTCTTTTGTCGGTGGTTTCACACCCTCCAACTTGTACGGAATACCTAATTCCCGCCATTTGAATTCCCCCATAGTATGGTAAGGAAGAATCTCAAATTTATCGACATTTTTAAGGGTTTTAACAAATTTTCCAAGTTCGATCAAGTCGTCATCTCGGTCTGTCAAACCTGGGACCAAAACGTGACGAATCCAGACGGGTTTTCCAATATCAGACAAATACTTGGCACAGGCTAAAATATTCTTGTTCGTTTGACTGGTTACAAATCTGTGCCGTTCATCGTTAATTTCCTTGATATCCAGAAGCACCAAGTCTGTCACTGCCATTAATTTATCAAATTTTTCCAGGTAACGAGGGGTATTGCGGAAAGGCAGAGCACAGGTATCCAAGGTACAATGAATGCCCAACTCTTGAGCCTTGGTGAAGAGGGCAATCAAAAAGTCAATCTGCAAGAGGGCTTCTCCACCACTAACCGTGATCCCACCTTTTTGACCCCAAAATCCTCGATAGCGGAGGGCTTCTTCTAGGACATCATCCACTGTTCGTTCTCTAGACATGTTGGTTTCCATAGCCCAAGTATCCGGGTTATGGCAATACTGACACCGCATTTGACAGCCTTGAAGAAAGACAATAAAACGAATCCCTGGTCCATCCACTGCACCGAAGCTTTCCGTAGAGTGTACCATTCCTGTTACTTTTCCATAGTCAACTGTTTCATTTTCCATGTCTTATCCTTCTCTCTTGAAAACGTTTTATGGTTTTATTATACCATGATTCCTTGTGAATAAAAGGATTTTAATGATTTTTTAGAAAATAAACTGTTTTTCAATTTCAACCCATTGTATTAGTACAGGCCCTTCCAGTCGCTCTTGATTGCTCCTATTCTCTCTGACAAAAAAAGAAAACGAAGAGCCGTTTTCTTTTTTTAATATCTTAAGAATCTTGATTTCACCAATCGATAATCGCGACAAAATCTTATTGGATCTTGGAAAAGACCAACACGTGGTGACGGTCCGTTCCCAAGTTCACCTAGCAGACGGACGACAATTCCAGTTCACCGAAAGTCGACACAAATTAGACAAGTTTCACTTTGTCGACTATGCAAAAAGACATCAAAAATAAAGTACTCCGCAGACAGTTGAGAATGGACTCAACTGTTTTTTTTTACGATATCCGAAAATGAAAACTGTTTTCAGCCCAAAATAATAGCTAATTTATCTCTTATTTCTCTACTATTTCAAGAAATAACACTCTCAAATATGCATCTTACCTAAAAGCTATTGACATTTTCCTGTTTCCCTATTAAATTGGGTATGATAGAAATAAATATGAAGGGACTGTCTTTAACTAAAAATGTAAGCGGTCTCAAAAAATAGAGGAGAGTTCTATGGACCAAAGATTTTTGGAAAAATCCTGTCGTTATAGTATCCGCAAACTAACTGTTGGTACGGCTTCTGTTTTATTAGGAGCCATTTTTCTCGGCTCACACCAGGTAGGTGCTGATAGTATTGTTGGAAGCCAAAACGAAAGCAACCACCTTGAAGCTGCCCCAGCCATAGAGAGCCCGACTGATGGAACCGGAGAAGCCAAACCAGAAAATCCGTATATCGCTCCTATTTCTGAAGAAAAAAGCTCGTCACCTGATACAGAAGTTCAAAGCAAGCATACAGCCACTTCGACTACTTCGATTGAGCCAAATGAAGAAAGGGAAACTATGAAAGTTGAGACTCCCGTGACCAAACAAACAGATTATCATTTAAGCTACAATCAACCTGCTGCTGCTACCTATGATGGGTGGGAAAAACAAGCTCTCCCAGTCGGAAATGGAGAAATGGGCGCTAAGGTTTTCGGACTCATCGGCGAGGAAAGAATCCAATACAACGAAAAAACTCTTTGGTCTGGTGGACCACAACCGGATAGCACCGACTACAATGGAGGAAACTACCAAGATCGCTACAAAGTCTTAGCAGAAATCCGTAAGGCCCTTGAAGCCGGAGACCGCCAAAAAGCGAAACAGTTAGCCGAAGAAAATCTAGTAGGACCAAACAATGATCAATACGGACTCTACTTATCTTTCGGTGATATCTTTATGGTCTTTAACAACCAAAAGAAAGGTTTGGAGAACGTTACCGACTATCACCGTGACTTAGATATTACCGAAGCTATCACAACTACTTCTTATAGCCAGGATGGAACCACCTTTAAACGCGAAACCTTCTCTAGCTATCCGGATGATGTTACTGTGACCCATTTGAGTAAAAAAGGGAATAAGACCCTCGATTTTACCCTTTGGAATAGCTTGACAGAGGATTTACTTGCGAATGGTGACTACTCTTGGGAATATTCGAACTATAAACAGGGAGCAGTCACGACCGATTCAAATGGTATCTTGCTCAAGGGTACTGTCAAAGACAATGGCCTTCAATTTGCCTCTTATCTTGGAATCAAGACAGATGGACAAGTCACAGCCCAAGATGGCTATTTAACTGTTACAGGAGCCAGCTATGCGACCCTTTTACTCAGTGCCAAGACTAATTATGCTCAAAATCCAAAAACCAATTATCGCAAGGATATTGATGTAGAGACAACTGTCAAATCGATTGTCGAGGCTGCTAAAGCCAAAGATTATGAAACTCTAAAACATGACCACATCAAAGACTACCAAAGTCTTTTCAACCGTGTCCAACTAAATCTTGGTGGTAATAAGTCTAGCCAAACGACAAAAGAAGCTCTCCAAACCTATGATCCTACAAAAGGGCAAGAACTAGAAGAACTCTTCTTCCAATACGGACGTTACCTACTGATCAGTTCTTCTCGTAACCGGACAGATGCCCTTCCTGCCAACTTGCAGGGAGTCTGGAATGCTGTAGATAATCCACCTTGGAACGCTGATTACCACCTCAATGTCAACCTACAAATGAACTATTGGCCTGCCTACATGAGTAATCTTGCAGAAACGGCTAAGCCAATGATCAATTATATCGATGACATGCGTTACTATGGCCGTATTGCTGCTAAAGAATATGCCGGTATCGAATCCAAAGAAGGTCAGGAAAATGGATGGCTGGTTCATACTCAGGCGACACCATTTGGATGGACTACTCCTGGTTGGAATTATTATTGGGGTTGGTCTCCTGCTGCCAATGCTTGGATGATGCAGAATGTCTATGACTACTATAAATTCACCAAGGATGAGGCTTATCTCAAAGAAAAGATTTACCCAATGCTCAAGGAAACAACCAAGTTCTGGAATTCCTTCTTGCACTACGACAAGGCTAGTGACCGTTGGGTTTCTTCTCCGTCTTACTCGCCAGAGCATGGTACTATCACGATCGGAAATACTTTCGACCAATCTCTAGTTTGGCAACTCTTCCACGACTATATGGAGGCAGCCAATCACCTCAATGTCGACCAAGATTTGGTGACAGAAGTGAAGGCTAAATTTGACAAGCTCAAACCACTCCACATCAACCAAGACGGCCGTATCAAGGAATGGTACGAGGAAGACAGTCCTCAATTCACCAACGAAGGCATTGAAAACCATCACCGCCACGTTTCCCATCTAGTTGGACTCTTCCCAGGTACTCTATTTGATAAGGACCAGCCTGAATATCTGGAGGCCGCACGCGCAACTTTGAACCATCGTGGAGATGGTGGAACAGGTTGGTCCAAGGCTAATAAAATTAACCTCTGGGCTCGTCTCTTAGACGGAAACCGCGCCCATCGTTTGTTGGCTGAACAGCTCAAGTCCTCAACTCTAGAAAACCTCTGGGATACCCATGCACCTTTCCAAATCGATGGGAACTTTGGTGCAACCAGTGGTATGGCAGAAATGCTCCTTCAATCACACACAGGCTATATTGCCCCATTACCAGCCCTTCCAGATGCCTGGAAAGACGGTCAAGTTTCAGGGCTCGTTGCTCGTGGCAACTTCGAAGTCAGCATGAAATGGAAAGAAAAAAATCTTGAGACATTAGCTTTCCTTTCCCATGCAGGTGGAGATTTAGTGGTCGATTATCCAGACATCGAATCGAGTATTGTCAAGATTAACGGGAAAGAAATCAAACCAACTCTTCTCAAAGACAATCGGATTCAGATTGCCACTCAAAAAGGGGATCAGATCACATTTGAAAAGTTACCAGAGCGGGTCACTCGCCTATCTGCTGTGAGAAAGGATGCTGTAACTGCTGAACTCGATTTCAATCCAGTTACAGATGCGACCCTCTATGTCATCCGTCGAGAAAGTAATGACGAAAGCAGTGATACTCCTTCTATCAAGGAATTCCTAACCAATGTCACTCATTTCATCGACCGCTCCATCGATTCTCTCCATAACTATAGCTATTCTGTTAGAGCCATGATTGGGGATCGCTCAGGGCAAGCATCAGAATCTTCGTCAATCCAACCAGTTGTCGAATTGATGGACGACAGAGATCCTCGTGTTCAATACGGTCCTGCCTTCCATAACTGGGAGGATGCTGACCTATTTGCGGGAACTGAAAAATATGCTGACCTAACTGTCGATAGCTATTCTGACAACGATGCCACTGCTAGGATTACTTTTAATGGGCGAGGAATTGAAATCTATGGCCTCAAATCATCTGAATTAGGCCTAGCGGAAGTTCAAATCGATGGCAAGAAAGTAGGAGACCTGGATTTCCACACATCGGGAGAGACGGAAAAAAGTGCTCTAATCGGTCGGTTTACAGGACTTCCTGATGGAGAGCACCTTCTGACTCTAACCGTGAAGAAGGAGCATTTGAACCGAGGGAATGAACGCTCAAAAATTTCCATAGATTACTTTAAAATCTATCCAGGTCAAGGGGCGACTGTTGAAAAGATGGATGACAGAGATTCTCGTATCCACTATGGCTCCTTGTTCAAGGACTGGAGCGAATCAGGCTTATATCAAACGACAGAAAAATACGCGACTCTCCAAAACGTGGATCCATCTCAGTATTCAGAGGCCAAAGCAACCATTCCTTTCACTGGTACAGGTATTCGTATTTACGGCTTAAAATCTTCTGACTATGGAAAAGCCTTAGTCACCATAGATGGAAAAGAAATGCCAAGTTTGGACTTCTACTCAAGTGCTGACTATGAAAAGAATGTGTTGATTGGCGAGTATACAAACTTAAGCAATGGAGATCATATCCTTACCCTGACAGTGGATCCTAACTCTCCTGATGATAGAAAAATGATTTCTCTGGATTCATTTGACATCCTGAAGCCGTCAACAGTATCCCTAGATACTCCAAGCCTGGCCCCAATAAAAGCAGGCGATCAGACGATTACCCTCACACTTCCGTCTGGGGAGTGGGATGCTATTGCCCTTCATTTCCCTGGGGAAAAAGATCCTGTTTTCCTCAAGAAAACCGATGATTCCCACGTCACCCTATCAGATGGAAATCGAGTGTTAGCGATTAAGGACCAGCAAGTTGAATTGCCGATCCCAGAAACTGCTCATCAAAAACAAACTCAGATCATCTCAGCCTATGCCATCCGAGGAAAGACCATCACTAGTCCAGCCGTCTCTCTTACCTGCTATTGTGACAAATTTGGGAGACCAAGAACCTCCTGTAGTGACCCTTCCTGAGTACACAGAACCAATCGGCACTGCTGGACAGGAGGCAGCTAACCACTCTCTACCTGAATATGTCCTTCGAGTACTGAAAGACCAAGCAAGCCAGGTAGAGGTCATTAGTGGAGAAAATGAGATTGGTAGTGACAGTCATTTAGAGATTCAAAAGGTCCTTGACCAAGGACTCTTTGGCAAAACCTACGATGCTTTCAACCTTCAACTCAAGGATAAAGAAGGGAATCCAGTTCCAGTCAAAGGAAGTGTATTGGTTCGAATTCCACTATCAAAAGAAGTGAAGCAAGTCTATGTCTTGACTCCTAATCAAGAACTCCAACCATTAGCATTTACACTACGAGAGGGCATGATTGAATTCATGGCACAAGAGTTAGGAACCTATGCCATTATCTACCAGTCAGACTCCAGTGAACAAGTGGAGCCGACTCTATCAGAAAGAAGGGAGCCATACAAGCCAAATTCAGAGAACACTAGTCCAAGGAAGGCCGGTGATACTTTGATGAGTGTTCCCAACTCTAAACAAGACCAGGCTTCACAAGGACAACTTCCAAAAACGAATGCTGAACTCAGTTCATACCTCCTCTTCTTAGCAGGACTCAGCCTTGTTCTCGCAGCTAGCTTACTAGGGAAAAAGGAACAGCTTTAGCTTGATGTGGCAGACGAGATCAATAAAAAGGATGGAATCTCCATCCTTTTTCGTTTATCCTAAAACCAATTCGTCACTCACCAAGGTTTCACCACTATTCTGATGGAAAAGGCGCATCAAGTCTTCAACCGTCAGGTTCTTCTTTTCTTCCCCTTTAACGTCGACCACGATTTTGCCTTGGTAGAGCATGATCAAACGATTGCCATATGCGATGGCATGGTTCATATCATGCGTAATCATTAAGGTTGTCAAATCATGGCTTTCCACGATTTTTTGCGTCAATTCCATGACCATTTCACTGGTCTTGGGATCAAGCGCTGCGGTATGTTCATCCAGTAGCAAGAGTTTTGGTTTGACCAAGGCAGCCATGACCAAGGTCAAAGCTTGCCGTTGTCCCCCTGATAAGTATTGCGTGTCCACTTTGAGGCGATTTTCCAAGCCAATATTGAGTTCCTTCAAGGCTGCTTTAAATTCCTCGCGTTCTTTTTCTTTGACCCCCCAACTGAGTCCCCGTTTTGCTCCACGTTTTTTAGCAATGGCCATATTTTCTTCAATGGTCAAGCGGGAAGCCGTCCCCATCTTAGGATCCTGGAAAACACGCGCAATATCCTTGGCACGCTTCCGCACACTAGTCTGCTTAATGGATTTTCCTTCTAAAAGGATATCTCCTTGGTCCACTTGCAGGCCACCTGCCAGAATATTCATCAAGGTCGATTTACCGGCTCCATTTCCTCCGATGACAGAAATGAAATCTCCTTCTTCTACTGTCAGATCCAAGCCTTTGAGAACATGGTTTTCATTGACCGTACCTGCTTCGAATGTCTTATGGATATCTTCAATTTTTAACAATGTTGCCATTTATCTTCTCCTTCTAGTTGCTGGTTAATTTCAATCCACGAATCTTGAGACGTTTCTGGGCTTCTGGGGCGAACAAGACCAAGGCCAAGAGAATAGCGTTAAACAAACGGACCAAGTTTTGGTCTAGGTTTGGAATTTCGTAGATATTGAGGATAATGAGGCGGTAGACAATTGCCCCCACTCCAATCGAAAGCAAGCGTCCTCCAATGGTCAAATCATGGATCAAGACTTCTGCTAAAATAACAGCACTGAGTCCTACGACGATGGTCCCTGTACCAGAAGTCACGTCTGAAAAGCCATCTGTCTGAGCGAAGAGAGCCCCACACAATGCCACCAAGCCATTGGAAATCATGTAACCGAAAATCTTCATGGTGTCCACATTCACCCCATTGGCTTCACTCATCGGGATATTGTCACCAGTCGAACGAAGAACCAAACCAATCTGGGTTTTCATCAAGAGGGTCAAAATCAGACAGACCAATAACAAACAAGCAATACTAACAGCAAAGACCGCCTCCTCATTGGACAAACCCAATCCCATCACAGACTTGAAAATGGTACTAGAATCTCCAATGGATAAATTAGGGACACCCCCCATGATCTTAATATTGATCGAATAGAGACCCGTCAGAGTCACAATCCCTGTTAAGAGCGCTGGGATCTTCATCTTGGTATGAAGAAGACCAGAGACCAATCCAGCTAGCATCCCTGCTAAAATCGAGAAGAGGGTCGCTAGCCAAGGGTTTTGCCCTGCTTGGATTTGGGACGCAACGACTGCAGCCCCAAGTGGGAAAGCCCCTTCTGCTGTCATATCCGCTATATCTAAAATGCGGAATGTTAAGAAAATACCAATGGCCATAATCGACCACAATAAACCTTCAGATAAACTTGATAATACTAAATCCATCATCCATCTCCTATTTCTTTTCGTTTATACCAGAGAGATCAATTCCTAATTTCTTAGCCATCTCTTTGTTGACATACAATTCTAGATTCTTAGGGGCCTCCACTGCCAGATTGGCTGCCTTTTCCCCTTTCAGGATACGAATCGCCATCCGGGCAGATTGACGCCCTAACTCGGTGTAGTCTGTCCCATAGGTATAGAGCCCTCCTACTTGGGCCATTTCAATCGAGCCTCCAATAACTGGAACCTGATGTTTCAAAGACACTTGTTTAATGGTTTCCATTGTGGAAGAAATGATGTTGTCTGTTGGAATAAAGACCATATCGACTTCTGACATCAAACTATCCGCTGCCGCTTTCACATTATTACTGTCTAAAATGGTCTTCTCGACGACACGGTAGCCTTTGGCCTCAAGGACCTTCTTAGCTTCCTCTTTTTGAACGACGGAGTTGGGTTCACTTTGCGTATAGAGGATACCGATTGTCTTAGCTGTTGGCAAAACCTTTTGAATCAGATCGACTTGCGTAGCAATGGCATCTGAAGATTGGTCGCTCGTTCCTGTCACATTGCCACCAGGCTGATCCAAGTTCTTGACCAACTTGGCAGCCAAAGGGTCCGTCACTGCAGAAAAGACTACCGGGGTCGTTTTGCTTGTATTGGCGATACTTTGTGCTGATGGAGTCGCAATGGCAAATACAAGATCACTTTCCTGTGACAATTGATTTGAAATATTTTTCAAATTTCGCTGCTCCCCTTGGGCATTTTGATAATCAATTTCAATCTCTTCTCCATCTACATAACCTTGTTTGGCTAACTCTTCGACAAAGCCTTTTCGAGTCGCATCTAGAGACTTATGGGTAATATACTGGGAAATCCCAATCTTAATCTTTTGATGCTTAGAGGTCTTCAAGTGGTGGAGGGTCAAGAGGGAGGTCATCAGTAGACCAACTACCAGGACCGGGGCAATTAACTTCTTTACAATTTTCATGAAACATGTCTCCTTATCTAAAACATTCAAACAGAATACAAAAAACCGTTTAGATGATTCTAAACGGTTGGTATCATTCCTCACAAACTTAAAAGTATGCCAGCATTGCCGTCCATTTAGATATCATCTATATGGACCACAATCAAAAATCTTAGCCACATAGATACAAACAAATTGCTCGTTTCGTTTGCATCCATGAGTTCATGTCTACAAACATTATCTAAAGTAGCTAAAGTAAAAGTTTTGATTCAACAATGTGGAGTTCGTGTTTTTCATAAGATTCTGCTTTCGTTTTTTTATGTTGACTATCTTACCGAAAATTTTTCAAGCTGTCAAGCCTAAATTCAGAATTTTTTTAATTATCTTATTTTTTTCTACGTATATCAACAAAAAAGTGCCCGATTAGGGCACAAAATGAGCGAATATCTTATTTTTTAAAGGAGTATTCAATTCCATAATCATTTCCATCCACGGAAACTTTCAGCGTTCCATTTTCAATTTTATACTTGAGATCGTATTTAAGGAAATGACTCGCATCTTCATCCTGAATGAATCGGTGATCTTTTTCATCTACCTCACCTTCAAAGGCTACCATTTTAAGAATGCCTTTTTTCACATCGATTTCAAGTCCCATATCCTCTAAATAGGAATTCTCACTGTTTTCTTGGATATAGTCTAAGGCATCCTCAACAGAGTAAAAATCATTGTCCCCATCATCATAGAGTTCCTTTGCAGCTCCCTTGAAATCAATCTTACCAATCACACTGATGGTTACTTTTTTCCCCTTTACCTCTACGATCATATCCATATCTTTTACAAATTCACTAGAAATATCTGATGTAGTAGAGAAAGTGCCTGAAAAAGCAGACTTCATTGTCTTTTTCATTTCAGGAGTAGCTGACCATTTTCCTTGAATACTATTTGGATTTTTAGCAAATAAGAAAAATGCAAGTACAGATAAAACTGCAACAGCAACAAGACTACATAAACCAATAATCAGCCCTTTTTTAGACTTCTTACCTGGCATTGGAGCTTGTCCCATATATGGGGAATTAGCCTGGTAATTCAGCTGCCCATTGTTTGGATAGCCTCCCTGCATCTGAGCGTTGTTATAAGATGCGAAGGGCGCTCCTGCTTGAGCCGCCTCCTGAACAGGAGCTTGTGGCTGAGTTCCACCTTGTCCAAAAGCCTGTCCTTGATGCTGATAAGGACTTGTTCCACCTTGGAATTGATTTGGAGTTGGACTTGCACCTCCAAATGGGGCTTGGCCTGTACCTCCAAACTGTGTTTGTTCTGGGGCTGGTGTTGCACCTCCAAATGGCGTTTGCTCTGGAGTTGGCGCTACTCCTCCAAACTGTGTTTGCTCTGATGCTGGTATCGAATCTCCAAATGGTGTTTGTTCTGGCGCTAGCGTTGCTCCTCCAAATGGCGTTTGCTCTGGGGCTGGCGCTGCTCCTCCAAATTTGGCTTGTTCTGGAAACGGTAAGGGACCTCCAAATTGTCCTTGATTGGAAACAGGAGCTGTTCCCTCAAATGAAGATTGAATTGGGTTTACGGGCGTATTCGGTGTCGCTTGTGTTTCAGGACTTCCAAACGCACCAAAAACCTGTTGGATCTCCTCTTGATTGGCTGGTCGACCATGGGCTCTCTCAAACTCTGCTAACCATTCTTCTTGTTTCATTGCTATCTCCTTATAACCACTAATTATTTTATTATAAATTAATTTGGTTAGAGATGCAAACTCAACTAAAATGAATATAAAAAAATCAGGGAAACTCCCTGATTTGATGTTCTTTATTCTTGAACTTTTGTCGCTTGCTCGTCTTCATCGACTAGATCACTGACCTCAACCTTCACCTTGGTGACACGACCATTTTTCACCTTATCGTTTGTAAGGATCAAATGCTTCTTCATGCTGTCTACTTCAAAACTCAAGCGTTCCTTGTGACCTGGAATGCGACCAACCCCAGTTAGGTAGTAGCCTGCAATGGTATCCACATCATCACTTTCCAGCTTCACATCAAAATACTCATTAAAGTCATTTAAGGTCACAATCCCCTGCACAATATAGAGGTTGGGTTCAATTTCAAATACGTCGTTTTCAGCCTTATCGGTCTCATCATCAATTTCACCGACGATTTCCTCCAGAAGGTCCTCCAAGGTTACCAGACCAGCCATTCCTCCATACTCATCGAGCAAAATGGCCATCTGATTTTGTGTATTCCGGAGCTCCTTTAAAAGATCATCCACAAAGATTGTTTCCGGTACAAAGAGCGGTTCCTGAAGAATCTTGCGAAGAGCGATGTTATCAAATCCATTCACAAAACCTTCATTAAGCAAACGTTTGGTATGAATCAGACCAATGACATTGTCCTTGTCATCATCATAGACAGGAATACGAGAAAAATTCTGTTTTAAGATACTTTCGATGATTTCTCTGGTATCATCTTGGATATCCACCATAAAGGCATCCGTACGAGGAACCATTAGCTCACGCGCCATCAGCTCATCTAGTGAAAAGACTCCTTGCAACATTTCAATCTCGTCAGCATCCAGACTCGTTTCACTCTTAGCCAGCATATAGGCAATCTCATCCCGTGACATCTCTTCGTCTGCATCATCGAATTGCATAGGGGTCAGACGACTGACCAGATTGGTTGATGCCGATAAGAGCCAGACAAAGGGGCTAACGATTTTTCCTAGTAAAATAACAATTGGAGCCGTTCGAATAGCCAAGCTATCTTTCAGATTCATGGCAATACGCTTCGGATATAACTCACCAAATACAATCGAAATATAGGTCAAAAAAGCCAGTGAGAGGAAGCTAGCTATCGCACGTGCTGTCTCCGTATTTCCCATCCAAGAAGCGATTACTTTCCCAAGATTATCTGCTAGGCTTGCCCCAGACAAGATGGTAATCAAGGTAATACCAACCTGAATCGTAGATAAAAAGTGGTTGGGATTTTCCAATACCTTTAAGAGACGAATATATTTCTTATCACCTTCCTCAGCCTTTTGCTCTACGCGAGAACGGTTCAGCGATACCATCGACATCTCCGTTGCAGAGAAAAATGCATTTAATAAGGTCAATACAAATAGTAAAACAAATTGCAGTATTAAATCCTGACTGCCAGGGTCTTCCATGGATATTCTCCTCAATGTATAGTAATAATGCCCATTATATCATATTTTTTAAAATGGTGCATAGTCGCAAAAATTTCCCTCCTAAAAGAGGAGGGAAGGCCAGTTATACTCCATAACGTGTAAAATCATAAAAGAGTACATTCAGTTTTTCTACAAGTTCCAAAAGGGTCAAACTACTTGTACAAATAAATTTTTTCCCTTTTATATCCGGAATCATAAAGTTGGCAACAATGACATCATACTCAGTGTGCTCTAATTCATGAAGTTTAAAGTCATGCTTGATGACCTGTGAAAACTCAAAGTTATCCGTACAATAAAATTTTAAGAAATCAATCATGGACTTAGCATGGTGGTCATCGTATCGGCTAATGATTAAGACCTTGACAGCTGTCCGTCTCCTTAATAGTTGAGGCAATAGATTTTCCCAATGTGAAAATACGGTATAAATCTGATGCTTGAGGTTTTCAGGATTTTCATGAAAGCCCATCTCTTTGAGATAGTGATACAAACCAGTTTCAACATCCTGATAAAATTTAGGGAAGAGGGTTCGATAATCCTCATTGGTATAGCTCTTAGTATCATAGAGAAGAAATTCACCAAAGATTTCACGTCGCTCCAAATAGGCAGTGTTGTGAATATGCATGATCATCTCTTCATAATTCTCAAGTTCTAAACCATAAGATTCACTCAGGTGATCAAGAAATTGAGAGGCTAAAATATAGGATTTTTTTGTAACAGCGTCTTCCTCTGTAGCGTCAATCAGACCCTGTGGAGTAAAATAGAAGCGTTTCTGCAAGAAGATAATAAAGAGTTGTTCAATGGTTTCTTCATTAAATTCTACCCCCAGCTGCAAACCAAAATAACGAAGCATCTCATTGATTTTTGGGAGCTCTTGATAGAGATAGGCGTATTGTTCAAAATTATTGGCCCCTTCAATTCGATAACCTTGCTTAATCCGGTATAGGTAGACCGTCAGCATAATTTTATAGGAATGGAAGATCGAATAAGTCAGTGGTATTTCTGTCAATTTATAGAAGAAGGTGATGAAATCAATAATGACTTGCTCTCTGATATCTGGAAATGGCCACTCTAAATAATAATACCGCTCTGCAAAATACTGGGAATAGAAAAATCGAATATCGACCTCGTCCCCCACAACATTCAGAGGATTCAAGGTGATTCGGATATTGTACTTTTCCTGAATAATTTGGTTGATATTTCGAATCAAGCGATAAAATGATTGCTGGCTGAGATTATACCGTCTACAAATTAAGTCACTGGAAACATCCTTATGGAAGAACAAGTATTCCAAGAGGGAGAAAGCTGTAGATTCTTTAAAGAAGTGATGGTACACCACCTCAATCCCAATCGAATCGTCATAGCTAATCTTAATACCATTTGTCGAAGATTCAATCAAAAATTCATTAAAGACCGTCCGTAAATTTGAAAGATCCTCCTTTAATGACCGCTCTGTACAATCTAACATTTCAGCGAGTTCCTTCAAATGAAACCAGCGCTTTTCACGAATTAATGTTTCTAGCAAACGCATTTGGCGTCGCTGCTTTTTGGCAAGCAATTCTATCATCTTATAGAAACTCCTTGATTTTGTATCATTACTAATTCATTATAACATATTTTCTTAAAGGAAAGCTAAAACTTTAAGATTCAAGTACTTAGCCTATCCTTTCTAAGTCCATACTCAAAAAGGAATGGTCACCCATTCCTTTTTTAATGTAGACATACTATTGTTTTACATAAAACAGCTAGATAATTTTCAAAAAATGACTCTTATTTTTTGAGTCATTCAAGTAGAGCTAAAACTTTCCGCTGTGAGAAAAGTGCCTGAAACAATTATGTTTCAGGCACTCGGAATTATTGAGACCTTAGGCTCAATAATTAGTCATGGAACTTC
>NZ_JVIQ01000004.1:0-205 GCF_001072745.1 Streptococcus sp. 400_SSPC
AGAAGAAACTACAACAACCACTTCATCAAGCGAAGAAGAAACTACAACAACCACTTCATCAAGCGAAGAAGAAACCACAACAACTACTTCATCAAGCGAAGAAGAAACCACAACAACCACTTCATCAAGCGAAGAAGAAACTACAACAACTACTTCATCAAGTGAAGAAGAAACTACAACAACCACTTCATCAAGCGAAGAAGAA
>NZ_JVIQ01000018.1:0-42838 GCF_001072745.1 Streptococcus sp. 400_SSPC
GTCATGGAACTTCTTCGAAGTTCGCTGACGTCCGTACTCACCTAAGGAAAGTTTTTTAGATGACTTTGTCTACAATCTGAGACTAGAGTCTAAACTCTAGTTTTTTTATGTTCAATAATCGAAGGTCTTTGGAAGAAAGCAAACAGGAGTCTCCCTCTCCACTTCTTCTATAAGGTCACTTTCAAGAGTCTCTCTATTTCTTGATAAAGAATCTCTGTTGGTTGGTAGATTTTGCTTGTCTGAGCCAGAGCCTTTAAGTGCGACCAATCTTCCCGAGAAACCAATTCATTAAATAAGCGCAAAACTTCGGATTCTGTCTTTTTACGAGAGACCAATCCTATTTGGAATAACTCAGCCCGAACCGCATTGTCAAACTGGTCATAGTCCTGGGGCAATATCAGACTTGGAATCCCATGATCAATACAACCCATCAGGATCCCCGCACCTGCATGATGAATGGCAAAATCCATCTGTTCCAAAACATCTGAATATGGAAGATAATCAAATATCAAAAGATTCTCCGACAACATCTTGGGTGGATTCTCCAAACCATTAGGGTCGCCTAAGGTTACGTAAAAGACATAGTCAGGATGTTCTTGGCTCAAAAGCTTTGCAAACTCTATCATCCGCTCTTTTTCCCACTTTAAATGGGTCCCACAGGTAACGAGGACCCGCTTTTTAGAGCTAGTGAAATACTGCTTCTGCTCTTGAGGAAGCCGATCAAAAGATAAACAGCGATAACCAATCCATTTGAGCTGGGATGGAAAATCGTCTCGAAACTCCAACTCTCTCATGCCCAGAGCTAAGATTGAATAGGGAGAATAGATGGCTTCTGTCCCATCTTCACGGTACAATTTGAAATCCTCTAGGGTATCGAGATTCTTCTTAACCAGCGCAACTCCAACTTTCTTTGCCAGACGGATGACTCGCCTACCCAGAGCATCTCTCCACTTGTAGAAGGTTCCCTGGTGCGGTTTCCAGCCACCTAGATAAGCAGGTGTTGTCGTGCGACTTTCAATCGCTACTGGACTTGGAATGGTCGTAATCCAGGGAATGCCCAAACGATCTGCTAAAACTCCAGCAGGAGCTGCTACAAAATCTGCAATAACCAAGTCAGGGCTTCCCTCAGAGTCCCAAATTCGATTTATTTCGTCGAAAACTTCAGGGACCAGTCTGCTATTGGCCATTAATTGTTGGTACATGATCAATAGATTTGCTTGCTTTGATGTATTGGCTATATCTTCCATTACTGTCGGACGATCAGGAAACAAGGCAAGGCAGTCAAAACCAATCTGCTCAACCAATGCCTTTTTCTGAAAACCTGTAATAACACGGATCTGAAAACGCGGATCCTCCAGCAAGGGTTTCACCAGGGTCAAGGTTGGAAACAAATGGCCACTAAAGGGGACGCTAATCACATCGATTTTTATCACTTTTTCTAATCCAGTCATAGATGATTCCTTTCACATCTTCTCTGTACTCATAGCTATAATGATCCGTATCCACTTGAATATCCGCTGAGTGGCGATCCAGAATACGTGAATAAGGATCTTTCTTTCCTTTGATGACCAGTAGCTCTAGTTCTTTTTGATTTAAGAGAAGATGGGAAACCGGGCCAAGCGCTATCACGCGCAATCTTGGAAGGGTGACCTGATTCCCTAAACTTCTGAGCCACTGGGTCAGCATATTGACACCTGAACTCTTACAAACAAGCACTACTTCCTGCGCTTCCAACAAGGGAGACAAGTGCTCCTGTAACAACTTTTGGAAACGAAGGTTCAAAATCGTATGCCAATAGTAGATGATATTGGATGCAGAAGCTGACAAGAGGGATACTTGTGGAGACTTTATATGTTCAAAATCTTGATTGAAGGGAAAATTACTGGCTACCACTGAATAGCCAGATGGACAAATTGCATGGAGGAGGTCTAGTTGCCCAGCTGTCAGCCCGGCACAAGTAATATCACTGCTCCCACTAAGAAAGAGAACCAAGCGATCAGAGTCTAGCATGGTCTGATCAGGAGACAAAGCAGACAAACGGTCTAGATAGGACTTCATCTTACTCATAACGAATCTTTCCATCCGTCACTCGAATCTTCCGCCCCCGCCAATGAATCACAGGAGGTGTCATTAGAACATAGACAAACAGCCAAGGAAGCAGGAGATCATTCAGCACTTCGTAGGTGACTTCATCCAAGTGTAAGCGATTGGTTAGAATGCTTTGTCGATAGAGGAGCATCCAAACTGCCTTGAATACCAGTAAGCTTAAGGCTAGAAGAAGATAAGGCCAACCTAAAAACAGACTTAAGATCAAACCTGGAAGAGGTAGAAAACTCGGTAAACCTATGAGGCTAAACAGCTTCCAGTCTAAGTGTTCTTTGAGATAGATAGAGCTAAAGAGAAGCCACCGCTTCATCTGGAGCAGGTATTGCTTAGCGTTCTTGATAGTGGTTCGAACATTACAGGTAACCCGCGTTTGGATAATGGATACTCCTTTACTCCTTAAAAAATCGGCCACAGCTAAATCGTCACATAGATAGTCCTTAATCGCTGTGAAGAGCCCCTGATCTTTTGCAAGTTCTACCGGTAGGATATAAAACATCCCGTTGATGGAGTGATTTGCCTCAACTTCTGCCATGGTAAAATAGGTAATAAAAGAATTGCCATTAACGAATGCTGCAACCAGCTTGGACCAGAAATTACTTCTTTCTTGGTTATAGGGAATACCTGTCAGAATGACCTCTTGACCTAGATAGGTAGTCAGCTCCCCCATTTTAGAAAAATCAATCACACTATCATCGTCCAAAACAATCAGATAAGGTCGGGTCAGCTCCTCTACAACCTGCTCAATCTTGTAACTCTTGGGATTAATCCCCTGAGGGACGTCTTCAATGAGAAAGATTCGAATTCGTTGGGCAAAGGAAGCATCTTGGCAAATCTGATTTGCTACTCGCTGGGCTTCTGTATCAGACTGGTCGATCAACCAGTAGAACTCCACTGATTCTGTTTGCTGGAGATTAGCCCGCAAATCATTCGCTAAACGAGGATCCCCAGAGAGGATAGGTTGGACCACTGTAAAAAGCTCTTCTGGGAAGTCCGCAATATGAGACTGGCCTTTTTTATAATAAATGAGGGACAGCAACCAACGGATGAGAAATAAGAGAAGATAAACAACGCTTAAAAATATAAATATAAATTTCATCTATTAAGTCCCTTTCGTAAATACCTTGCAAGGAGACGAATAATCCATCTTTGGGGAAGCAGACGACCTAGCGAAACGAGCAAGCGATAGCGAAGGCCGATAACAGCATAGGAAGTATCTCTTTCTATGAACCGAATCAACTGCTGAGCGACTTTCTCAGGCTTCATCTGCAAGCGACTGCCTCCCAATGCTTCTACTAGTTCGGGAGGAAAAATAGCTGTTTGGACTGGTCCTAGAATGTACAGACATAGCTGGACCGGGGAATCTGATTGACTGAGTTCCTCCTGGATAGCAAGAGTGTAGGTCTGCAAGGCAGCCTTGCTGGAACTGTAGGCTGCTAAATAGGGATGAGGAAAAAGAGCGGCCAGAGATGACAACTGGACCAGCTGGATCTTCTGATTTTTCTGCACTAACTTCTTGATTAGGTTGACCGGAGCATGGTAATTGATTTGCCAGAGATCTTTCTCATTTGCTGTAGCTAGATAGCTGCCTAGGGAAAAATAGGCTACCCCCGCACAATTGACAAGAAGATCTGCATCTAGGTCCTCTACAAAAGCTTCTAGAGACTTTTGATCTAGCATATCTAATATTACGGTTGACAGCTGCGCCTTGCTCCCAGTTAGTTCCTCTTGGACTTGGGAGAGTTTGTCTGGATCACGTCCTACTAAGACCAGATAATCCAGACTTCTTGCCAATTCTTTCGCTAGCTGACGGCCAATCCCCCCTGTAGCCCCTAAAATGATCGCTTTTTTCATTGTATCTTCCATCTTCATAGCACTAGTGTACCAAATTTCGATTAGATAGAAAACTCCTACTGCCATTCTCCAACCTTTAAGGTACAATCCAAACCTTAAAAAAATAGAATTTTCATTTTAAATTATTGAAGTATGGATTGAAATGGTTTATAATATCTTGAATTAACAAAAGAGAGGGTTTTTATGAAATTCTATTCCTACGACTATGTACTTAGTCAGATTAGCCAGCAAAATTGGGTTATGGTGATTATGTCCATTCTCTTAGTGTTGGTAACTGCTTTTTTTGTCTTTAAGGCATATAAGGATAAACGTGGAAGTAAGTTCCGTGAATTGTCTATTATTTCTGTCTTAATCTTAGTAGCCGTTGTTTTGATTGGCATTTCAAATTTTCAAAACAATCAGTCTAATGACAATCAATTCCGCTCTTCCCTACACTTTATCGAAGTTGTTTCAAAAGAATTAGGTGTAGATAAAGAAGATGTCTATGTCAATACTTCGGATACGACCGACGGAGCTATTATCAAGGTAGACAAGCAATTCTATCGTGCGATTAGCGGAACAGACCCAGATAGCTATTTACTTGAAAAAATGGACTTATATAAAACAGATGTAGAACTGGTGGAGGTTGAAAAATGATAAGCTTTTTTGCTACAATTGCAATTAAATTGGCCTTGGGGCTTCTTTCTCTTGTTTTTGTTATTAACGTAACAGGAAAAGGAAATTTAGCTCCAAGTTCTGCAGTAGACCAAATACAGAACTTTGTTCTCGGGGGTATTATCGGCGGGGTCATCTACAATAGCTCGATTACCATCCTTCAATATATCGTCATCCTCATCATCTGGACGATTTTGATTCTGTCACTCAAATGGCTTAATACCAATGTTTACTTCATCAAACATCTGATTGATGGAAAACCAACTATTATCATAAAAAACGGAAAATTAGATCCAGAAGCTTGTCGCTCAAAAGGCCTTTCTGCTTCTGACGTCGCTCTTAAGTTGCGCTCTCAAGGGGTCTTCCAATTGAAAGAAGTCAAAAGAGCCGTCATCGAACAAAATGGCCAACTCATAATCGTTCGAATGGGAGATGAAAATCCCAAATACCCAATCATTACAGATGGTGTGGTCCAAGTAGAGATCTTAGAGACCATTGGTAAAACTGAAGAATGGCTCATGGCCGAACTCAATAAAAAAGGATTCGAAACTGTTGATGACATCTTTATCGCTGAGTACGATAAGGGCGAGATTAATGTAGTGACTTACTAAGATTGGAAGTCAGCTATTAGTAAATAATAAAAAAACGCAAAAAGGTCGTTACTGTAAGTAACGACCTTTTTAATACATCTATCTTTTAATAGTACTCCCCTTGGCGGTAGTTCCAAGAGTTGAAATGATCGGATAAGTGCATCATGATCTTATCGATATCCAATCCCTTACGAATCACAACTGGACAAGTATTGACAGAACGGCTACCTGCTCCTTGTTCTGGGATCAGCTTACCTTCCGCATCGACCATCGAAACCATCACTCCTTGTTCATAACGCGTTTCAATGGTCTTGTCTGGTTGGATAGAGGCTACATAATCATCGGCTTCGATGACCAAGTCCACAGCACCTTCGATTCGCTCACCGATTCCTTCGACCTTACCTCGGTTTCCTTTACCAGATGGGTTAGCAGATGATGCGTAAACCATCTTGCCTTCCTTTTCCCACATTTCTTTGGCGATTTGCTCACCAGCTTTACCAAATTTAATGACAAAACAGCTGGTTCCACGCACATCTGTCATGAGTTCCTCACGTCCATCTCCGAAGGCTTGTAATTTTGAATAGACATCTTCGCGCCAAGGAAGGATACAACCAAGCAAGATATCTTCATCCCAATGTTTTTGGTAGAAGGCTTCGATTTCAGGATTCAATTGAGCAAGGGTGCGGAGTTCATCCATGCTTCCACAAAGAACAACACCTGGTTTGTTGCGGTTGCGTTCTTTGGCTTCGAACTTCCGTTCCAAGCCAGCCTTGTCGCTGGTCATGATGATGTAACCCACCTTAGTAGGGCAGACAATACACCCCCCCTCTCCTTTCAAAATGTCAAATCCTTCTTGTGAAAGTGTTCCGTCCCATTGAATGTGTTTTGTCATAAATTTCGTCCTCTTCTATTTCTTTTTTTCTATTCTATCAAAATTCCCAAAAAGCTTCAATGTATTTTCTGAAAATTCTTAATTAACTATACAATTTTTATTGCCAATAGGCGGGCCGATTCTTCTCATAAGCAGCAATCAAGTCCTCGTATTGGAGGGTAATCCCAATATCATCTAGACCGTTGAGTAATTTGTTCTTCCAATCCCCATCGATCTCAAAGCTAAATTCTCCAACAGGCGAGATGATCTTCTGCTCTTCCAAATCCACCGTTACCTCATCTGTCGGCTTCAATCTTGCCAGCTTTTGACGAACCTCTAAAGGCTGGACTATTGGTAGCATCCCATTATTGAGTTCATTATTGTAATGGATATCTCCAAAAGAGCCGGCGATAACGACTTTAAAGCCATAATCAGCTAAAGCCCAGGCTGCGTGCTCCCGAGAAGAACCAGCCCCAAAATTGTCGCCAGTAATCAAGATGGTTGCCTTGCTGTATTCTGGTTTGTTAAAGATAAATTCTGTATCCTCGGTGTATTGATCATCCAAGTAGCGCCAAGCGTACATGAGGTATTTACCAAAGCCTTTTTTATCAATCAGCTTTAAAAATTGCTTGGGGAGGATTTGGTCGGTATCGATATTATCGTTCATCAAAGGAACCGTAGTTCCCGTATAAATGGTAAATTTCTCCATGATTCCTCCTTTTACTCAACTTCTGGCATTTGGCGCACATCGACAAAGCGACCGGCTATTGCTGCTGCAGCGGCCATTGCTGGGCTACAGAGATGGGTCTTAGCCCCAAATCCTTGGCGGTCTTCAAAGTTTCGGTTGCTAGTAGAGGCACAGTGGACGCCATCCGGCACCTTGTCTGGATTCATCCCGAGACACATAGAGCATCCTGGATCACGCCATTCAAAGCCAGCATCCAGAAAGATCTTATCCAAACCCATTTTTTCCGCTGCTCGTTTGACAGGACGGGAACCTGGAACTACGATGGCGGTTAAATTAGGGGCAATTTTCTTCCCTTCTACGAAACGGGCAGCCAGCTGCAAATCGCTGAGTCTGGCATTGGTACAAGATCCGATAAAGATATAGCCCAACTCGATGTCTGAAGCCTTTTGACCTGGTTGGAGATCCATGTAGGCATAGGCCCGTTCATCATTCATATCCCGAATTTCTGGAAAGGCTGTTTCCACGTCGACTCCCATAGAAGGGTTGGTCCCCCAGGTCACCATGGGTGCTAACTGGGATACATCGATGGTGATGACTCTATCATATGTCGCATCGTTGTCACTGACCAGGGACTGCCAATCGGCTACTGCAGCTTCAAAATCTTTTGGCACACATTCACGACCACGGAGATAGTCAAAAGTCGTCTCATCTGGATTCATAATCCCCATCTTAGAGCCGAATTCAATGGACATATTGCAGATGGTCATCCGCTCTTCCATGGTGAGGCTATCGATTGTTTCCCCTCTATACTCGACCACATGGCCAACCCCACAGGCTACGCCATAAAGAGCAATCAAGGCCAAAATATAGTCCTTGGCATAAATCCCCTTCTGAGGCTTTCCAGTAAACTCGACCAAGAGCTTCTTCGGTTTGACCTGCCAGATGGTCTGAGTCGCAAAGACATGCTCCACCTCACTGGTCCCAATTCCAAAGGCAATGGCGCCGAAAGCTCCATGGGTCGCCGTATGGCTGTCTCCACAGACAATGAACTTTCCAGGCTGGGTACGTCCTGTTTCAGGACCAACCATATGGACAATTCCCTGTTTTTCTGAACCATGACCTGCATGATCGATCCCAAAGTCCTTGACATTTTCAGCTAATTTATCAATCTGAGCCTTGGAAATCACATCCCGGATATCATAAATGTTAACAGTCGGGACATTGTGATCAAAGGTTCCAAAGGTTAAATCTGGTCTCCGAACCCTTCTACCAGTGTCTCTAAGCCCTTGAAAAGCCTGGGGACTGGTCACCTCGTGGATATAGTGTTGGTCCACATACATGAGTTGGGGCTGGCCTTCCTCACCGGTCACTACATGCCGTTCCCAGATTTTATCAAAAATTGATTTTCCTGCCATCCTTACCTCCATAAAGCGTAGAGTGTGTAAAGTGTGAGAAGGGTTCCTAAGAGCCAGGTGACCTTAAAATACCACTTCTGTGTCTTGTGATGAAAGAGTAGCCCTCCTATCCAGGCTCCTAGCCCTCCAACTGCAAAAGCATAAAAGAGCAAGGTCTTTTCTGGTATCCGCCAAGTATTTCTTTTGGCCTTTTCCTTATCAACTCCGTAGAGAATCCCTACGAAGAGATTCCATAGAAGGATCAAGCCAGTAATCATTCCTTTTACACTCATAAGCGTTTTATAATCTCTTCTGTCATTTCTTTTGTCGAAGCACTGCCTCCTAGGTCTCTCGTAAAGATCCCTGCAGCAAGAGTCGCTTCGACCGCTTTTTCAATGCGGCTAGCATCTTCTTCTCGATCAAAACTTTCTCGCATCGTCATGGCAACAGAGAGGATCATCGAGACTGGATTCGCCACGCCTTGACCCGCAATATCTGGAGCCGATCCATGAATTGGCTCATACATGCTTGGACCTGATTCTGAATGGCTAGCCGATGGCATTACCCCAAGAGTGCCAGACAAGACACTGGACTCATCTGAAAGGATATCACCAAAGAGGTTTTCCGTCACGATGACATCAAAGCGAGATGGATTGGTAATCATGAGCATGGCTGCTGAGTCTACCAACTGGTGCTCCAAGGTCACATCTGGAAAGTCTTGAGCCACTCGATCAGCTACTTTTCTCCAAAGCTTGGAGGTTGCGAGGACATTTTGTTTATCAATGCTAGTGACTTTCTTGCGACGTCTCCGCGCAATCTCAAAAGCCTTCCGCACGATTCGCTCTACTTCTTCAACTGAGTAGTCGTTGATATCCCGTGCTTGATTTTCTTCTAAGATATGCTCTCCGAAGTAGATCCCTCCGGTGAGCTCGCGAACCACTACGAAGTCCACACCATGGATGCGCTCCTCCTTCAATGGAGAGAGGTGCTTGAGGGCATCGTAGATTTTGACCGGACGAATGTTGGCATAAAGGTTGAGCTCCTTACGAAGAGCTAACAAGCCTTGCTCCGGACGAATCGGTGCTTGGTCATACTGAGGACTTCCGATAGCCGCTAAGAGAATGGCATCCGCTTCCTTTGTAGCTTCTAGAGTAGAAGCTGGTAGAGGATGACCAGCCGCATCAATCCCTGCTCCCCCAAATGGATGAGCTTGGACTGAATAGTCGAAATTTGTTTTTTCTGCCACTGCTTTCAGCACGGACAGGCCAGCCTCCATGATCTCTGGTCCAATTCCGTCTCCAGCTAGGGCGACAATCTTCTTCGTCATAGTGTTCTCCTTTAGGCATCTGGTAGATCACGATAGGATACAATGTGACCGATCTCTCCAGCATTCTCTTTTTGCACCAAGGTATTGGCATTGATATAGGCAATCGCTGACGCTTTCAATACGTCAAAGTCTAAACCAGAAGCATTAAAGATGGTATCCGTCGCTTCGTTTTCAACAGTGACCAGCACACGCGCTTGGGCATCAATTCCATCTGTCACCGCATCAATGGTGTAGGAAGTCAGACGAACTTCTTGGTGGAAGAATTGATCAATAGCGTTAAAGATTGCTTCCACTGAACCTTGACCTTTGGCAAGGTATTCAAGAATCTCACCATCTTCATTTTTCAGACTGACTGTTGCAGTGATGCTTTCATCTTCATTGGTTGTGAGGCGAAGATCATCAAAGTGGAACCCTTCTGGATTTTCCACTGCTGTTCCAGCGACTAGGGCACGGATATCAGCATCGGTAATCTCGTGTTTCTTGTCTGCCAGAGATTTAAACTTAGCAAACAACGGCTGGATATCTTCTTCTGTGAATTCCAGTCCCAACTCATGCAGTTTTTCGACAAAGGCATGGCGCCCTGACAATTTACCAAGTGGAAGGCTATTGCTCTTGACCCCCACCAACTCAGGCGTGATGATCTCATAGGTAAGCGGATTTTTAAGGACGCCATCTTGGTGAATCCCAGACTCATGTGAGAAGGCATTGCCACCAATAACCGCCTTGTTTTTAGGAATTGGAATCCCAGAGTAACGAGAAACCAACTCAGAGGTGTTGATGGTTTCATTAAGGACAATCGGACTCTCCACTTGGAAATAGTCTTCGCGAATATTAAGAGCGACCGCTACTTCTTCAAGTGCCGCATTGCCGGCCCTCTCCCCGATGCCATTGATGGTTCCTTCGACACGACCAGCTCCATTCTTGACAGCGGCGAGGCTATTAGCGACTGCCATTCCCAGATCATCATGGCAATGAGGGGAATAGATAATCTCACGGTCTGTCTTGACATGGTCGATCAAGTATTTGAAAATAGCTCCGTACTCTGCTGGTGTCGTGAAACCGACTGTATCAGGAATATTGATGTAGCTAGCACCAGCATCGACTGCAGTCTGTACGACTTGCAAGAGGAAATCCAATTCCGTCCGTGTCGCATCTTCGGGTGAGAATTCAACAACTTCAAACTTAGAACGCGCATAAGAAACGTGCTCTTTGATGGCCTCAAGAATTTCTTCCTTGGTTTTGTTGAGTTTAAACTCCCGGTGAATCGGACTCGTTGCGATAAAGACGTGAACTTGCGGATACTTGGCGTCTTTCAAGGCTTCATAGCAAGCATCGATATCGGATTTAACGGAGCGAGCCAAACCTGTTACAGCAGTCTTGGTCAAGACCTTCGCAATCTCTTGCACAGCAGTGAAGGAATCCGGACTAGCTGCAGGAAAACCTGCTTCAATAGCAGAAATGCCCCATTTTTCCAATTGCTTGGCAATGGCAATCTTTTCTTTAATGGAGAAATTGACTCCTGGAGTCTGTTCACCGTCCCGAAGACTGGTATCTAAAAATTCAACTTTACGCATAGGGTCTCCTCTTTTCTAAACATAGTGAATAAAATAAAAACATCTCGCCAGTTACCTAAGCGAGATGTTTTGTTACTCCCGCTTGGTAAGCCAAACAGGACTAATGCTTTTGCACTAGCCCGAGTACCTCAACAACAAAGCAAATTGAATAAACTTAGCTGTTTTCATGTTTGACTTTCTCCTTTGATTGATGTCTTGTTTAGTATTTTAGCATAGGGAAAATTGAATGTCAAGAATTTTCTACAATATTCTGAATTTTTTGAATAGAAACAAAATAAAGGCGAAAGTCGCTTTCTTACTTTCGCCTGATCTTCTTATTTTTTCCTGTAGAGATCAAAAATGATTTGATCATTGTATAGATCAATGGTATTGGCCTTGACATAGAAATCCATATCATTTTTAATCTTAGCAAGCTCGATCTTGATCGTCGCTTCTTTGCTATCAATTTTTACAAAGTCAGGTAGATCCTTGTTTGTAGACAGCGCCTGCATCACGGTCTTCTTAGGAAGTTTCAAGGTCCCAACTGAAAAATCCTTGAGGGTCAGGAGGATACTCCCATCCTCTAGCTTACTTGGCTGGAAATAGATATAGAGCGGGTACTCCTTTCCTAAAAAGTCCATCTTCCCCTCTAGTAACATCTGTTGGTTGTCTGCATACAGTTGATAATCACTCAAGTGATAACTTTTAAGCATGACCTTGATGGTTTCATTTAGTTGAGCCCTAGTTGTGGTCATACTGCCGATCTTGACATCTCCTCCTTGGCTAGGAGTATGTAGTTGCTGGACATCCTCTCGTACCGTTGAGAAGCGAGTCCATACGACTAGACTTGTTGCCAGCAAGAAACTGACCAAGCCTAGAAAGAGCCATTTCCAGATGTTGATCGGCGTTTTTTCTCGTCTCTCCTTAAAATGAGGTCCTGTGGTTGCTGGCTTAACCTTCTTCTCACTCGAACCATTTTTTCTCAGTTGCATGTATTTTCTCCAGTACAGCTTCTTTCATGATCTCATAACCAGTATTATTGGGATGGAAACTATCCTCATCATACAAGGCATCATTGGTTACAGTCTCTTTTCCTAATTCAGATTCTGTCACCCCACTCTTGCCATCAATGCCCTTATAAAGGAGGTCATTGATTGGAACAAAGTAGACGCCTTGATAGGCAGAGAGGGTCTCCTCCGTTCTTTGGTTCCACTGATCGACAAGGGTCTGCAATTCCATTAGATCGGGGAAGTTGAGATACAAGGGATTATAGATCCCCACCACGAAAATGGGCAGATCAGGGTTGTCCTTACGGGCCAATTCGATGATCTGTTTGAGATTTTTCTCATAGGTCTTCGATGCTTTTTCAAAACGGTCCAGATCTAAGTTACTGGTATCCTCAAGGATGGCCTTTCGCAGGTCATTGCCCCCGACAGTAATGGTCAGTAACTGAGCCTGCTTCAGGTCCTTTCGAATCTCCTTTTTCTCCTGCATACGTGACAAAATTTGACCGCTCGTGTTACCAGAAACACCATAGTTGATCGCTTTGAATTCAAGATCTGTTTCATTGGTCAAACTCTGAGCGAGCAGAGGAACAAAACCTCCTTGATTGGTGCTATCTCCTACGCCTTTGGTCAAGGAATCGCCAATCGCTACATAGGTGACTACCTTCTTTTTAGTACTTGCTGATGGTTTGGTCATTACTGGTTCTGCCGAAGGAAGGAGCCAATTGACCAGAAAAAAGCAGACCAGAAAAGTGACCAAACAATACAAGATCATCTCTAGTATTTTTCTACTATTCATATACTCCTCATTCGTCCAGTTTTCAATTTGACTTTCTTATTTTTAAGTCAGGTTTAGGCTTGGTAGACAATCTTGCCCTGGCAGATGGTATAGGCTACTTGTCCCTTGAGGGATTCACCGACAAACGGGGAATTGGCTGCCTTGGAAGCAAAATGATCAGACACTAAACGGTCAGCTTCCGGATCAAAAATCACAATATCTGCTGGTCCACCGACTTCCAAATAGCCCGCTTCAAAATTATATAATTTAGCGGGATTATAGGTCATTTTTTCTAAGAGTTCCATCAAGCTGAGCTCTCCTGCATGGACCAAATAGGTCAAACCAAGCGATAGAGAGGTCTCTAATCCTGTCATGCCGGAAGGAGCCTTGGTGATATCGGTTACGTTCTTTTCATCCGCATGATGGGGCGCGTGGTCCGTTGCGATTACGGTAATGACTCCTGACTTCAAGCCTTCGATGACTGCACGACGGTCCTCTTCCCGACGAAGAGGCGGATTCATCTTGGCATTGCTTCCCTTAGACAGCAAGAGGTCTTCAGTCTTAGAGAAATGCTGAGGAGCTACTTCTGCTGTAACAGGAGCACCGATCGCTTGGGCAAACTCGACAACCTTGACACTCTCAGCTTTAGAGAGGTGTTGGATGTGGAGGTGGCCACCTGTCGCGTGAGCAATCATAGCATCACGCGCTGCCATAGAGTATTCTGCCACACCAGTGGCTCCGCAAACCTTGAAGTGC
The DNA here is from genome assembly GCF_001072745.1 of Streptococcus sp. 400_SSPC. NCBI lineage: Bacteria > Bacillati > Bacillota > Bacilli > Lactobacillales > Streptococcaceae > Streptococcus > Streptococcus sp. 400_SSPC. Next base: position 13,573 of record NZ_JVIQ01000018.1, read on the forward strand.
TCCCGAGCAATGTGCTCATTGAGTCCCAGAATGCCGTTCAACTCTGGATCTTCTTCATGGAGACTAATGAAGGTCCCCAGACGTTTGGCTTCTTCCAAGGCCTGACGGACTACCTTGGTACTTTGCAACGGAATCCCATCATCTGAGAAACCAACAGCTCCAGCTTGTAACAAACCTTCAAAGTCAGTGAGATGCTGACCATCAAAGTTCTTTGTAACCGTCGCTACGGTTTTAACATGGATGGCTTCCTTAGCAGCAGAATCCAAGACTTCTTTTAAGGTCACGACATCCGAAATAGTTGGAGTGGTATTGGCCATCATGACAACTGTGGTAAAACCACCAGCTGCAGCAGCCAGAGCTCCAGTGTGAATATCTTCCTTGTGGGTCTGACCTGGTTCCCGGAAGTGAACGTGAATGTCCACCAAACCTGGCGCTACCACCTTGCCACTCGCATCGATAACTTGGGCTCCCTCATAAGAAAGAGATGGACCTATTTCCACAATTTTCCCCTGATCTACCAAAAGATCACATACTTGGTCCAAACCAGTTTTCGGATCCATTACCCGACCATTTTTAATGACTAACATCTTCTACTCCTTTATTCATAGAAATCAACATGGGTCTCTAGCAAGCGATCCCCATCATAGCGGAACATAGCTGAAAAGAAGGGTTTATCCTCCAAGAGCCACTCAACAAAGGTGTGGTCCCCCTCCCAAGTTGGCTTACTTAAGACTTGATCATAAGGCACCCACTCCAGTGTCCCCTCGTTACACTCGATGAGTTCCCCTTCAAACTCTGTCACCTTGAAGACATAGGTGTACCAGTCTAGATCGGGAGTAAATTCAGGGAAGGTGATAATTCCTTTTAGAACTGGCTTAGCAACTAGACCCGTTTCTTCAAGAATTTCTCTAGCAGCACATTCTTGAGGAGTTTCCCCGCGTTCTAATTTTCCACCAACCCCGATCCACTTGCCTTCATGGACATCATTGGGCTTTTTATTGCGATGAAGCATCAAAAACGCTTCTCCATTATCGATATAGCAAATTGTAGCTAATTGTGGCATTATTTCTTCTTTCTATTTTCCTAACTTCGCAGCCAATCAATCGGCTCGCGCCCCATCTCCGTTAAATAAGCGTTAGCCCTTGAAAAAGGACGGGAGCCAAAGAAACCGCGATAGGCCGATAAGGGACTGGGATGGGCACTTTCAATAATCAAGTGTTTGCTTGCATCAATCAAAGACTTCTTCTTCCGAGCATAGGCACCCCACAGAATAAAGACAACATGCTCCTCCTCTTGGCTGACTAGGCGAATAACTGCATCCGTAAACTCTTCCCAAATCAGGCCAGCGTGCCCATTGGCTTGGCCAGCAGGCACTGTCAGACAGGCATTGAGTAAGAGAACCCCTTGCTCTGCCCAAGGCGTCAAATCATGGGAAGGCTTAAGCCCTACATCTTCCGCCAACTCCTTTAAAATGTTTTGCAAGGATGGAGGTGCTGGGATGTCATCTGGTACAGAGAAGCTGAGCCCCTGTGCTTGACCAGGACCGTGATAGGGATCCTGACCTAGAATAACGACCTTAACCTCTTCCAGGTTCGTTGTCTTTAAGGCCTGAAATACCTTTTCACGAGGCGGATAAACGGTCCCTGATGCATAGACCTGATCTAAAAATTGATTGATTTGCTTAAAGTAGCCCTCTGGAAGCTGCTCCTTAAGCAATTGGTGCCAACTTGAATGCTGCATGCTATCTCCTTACATATGGGTTTCTGAAGAGCCTTTACTAGCGAGAAGCCATTTCTTTGGGCGATCCGCTAGACCAATTGAAGCTAGTAAGAGAATTTGTGGTAAAAATTGAATGAGGTAGCGAGTTTTTCCACCTTCAAAGATGGTCAAAAAGAGGAGTCCACCAAATACAGCTAATGACAAGAAGTGGATATCATCCTCTTCTCTTTTCTTCAGATAGACAAAGACCAGCCCAGCTGCCATGATGATCCAAATGACTTGTTTAAGGAACTCATAATATTTGTATTGAGGACGATCCGTACTCAAGAAGTAGGTCCGAACCCACTTAGCAAAGGGGAAATCCTTAGTGTAGCGCTCGTAAAGAGGATTAATAACGGGAGTCTTCTCATACTCCACATCCCGATAGAGCCAACCAAGTGTCCCTTCTGCTACCGTCAAGGATTGCTTGGTATAAAGGTGTCCCAGGAGTCCAATCGGGCCATATTCCTTCAAGCGCCGTTTGATTTCTTTAATGATATATTCGTTCTTGAACATCCCATTATTGTACTCGTCTCGCTTATCTTCGTCGACATATTTCAAGAGCCCCTCTTTCATATCTGCTTGGTTATGACCAATATCCGTCAAGCCCAGGTTAATAAACAAGAGAGGACCCTTGGCCAGACCTTCCCCTTCGAGAATAGGAACGGCTGTTTGGTGTTTGACAGCTGTATTAAGGGCTCCATAGACCAGACCAGTTGATAAAAGGGTTAAAGCAAAGACTTTACCAAAGACCTTCCACTGCCCTTTAAAGAAAAGAACCATCCAAAAGGCTATCACGACAATAATGGTCGTCGGACGAATAAGCATGGTCAGACCTGATAATAGTCCAAATAACAAGGAGGTTTTCCATTGTGCACCACTGTCGCCCCCTTTTAAGAGATCCAAGGCTAGCCCTAATTGCAAGGCGATGAGAGGAAGAGGCGGAATATCAGTGTACATGGAGTAAAAATAAGGAGAATAACAGATTAAGGCCACATAGAGGGTATACACCCAATCTGCCACTTTTTGGTCATAATGTTTTAGTCCTAAACGATACAAGAGGATAGCTCCTGCATTCACAAAAACCATGTTGAGAACTTGCATGACCCAGAGGCCTGCTCCACCAAAGATTTGGTAGAAAAAGCGTTCGTACAAGAACAAGGGAAGGTTATTGGGATTCCGACTCAGGTAGCTTGAGATAGAGGACTCTTTTAGAAGGCTAAAGGCTCCCGTATAGACCACCGCAGCATCCCGACGAATCAACAATTCTGCAGATAGCATAAAAACAATCTGAACCAGAATTGCTCCCAGCATAAATCCTGTCTTATGTTTCATCAACCAGGCAAAGGCTCTTTTGAGATAGGAGCGACCAACATAAGCTAGGAGGAAGACAAGTCCCCCAACTACAAGTCCCCATCCCGAAATATCTTTTAGGTAGACGACACTAATGATAAACCAGTGTACCATCAGGAACAACATGACCAGATGGAGAAAGCCAAATAAGACTTTTTTACTTTTTACTAACATAGCTCCATTATAGCAAAAAAATAGGGATTTCGCTGGATTCTATCGGCTCTCCATCAAATAGAGGACTTCAGTTTGGATGGTGAAGCCAAGCCCTAGATATAGACTCAGGGCTGCTTGATTCTTTTTTTCAACGACAATCTGAAATTGCTGCTCCACTTCTGCAGCCATCTGATTCATCACACTTCGTAAGAGATAGCGTGCGTACCCTTTGCGGAGATGATCCGGGTCAACGGCTAATCCAAAGAAATAGGTCGTTCCCTGAGATAGATCCACCGTAACAGAAGCAAGAACTTGCTCTTGGTCACGCAAGACAAAGAGACGGGTATCCTGCCCCTCGAGAGACTCGGTCGCATACTTTAGGGCATAGTCAAGATCTGTCTCAAAAGCCTTGGATTGAAAATGCGCGATCTCTTGGAGCATGGACTCCACAGCCTCCAATACCATCAGCCCTTCTCTCTTCTCATGGTCGGTGACCTGACATGGGGCCTCCAACCAAAGTTCGTGGTCTTCCTCTTCCGCCTCCACTAAATGAAAATGGCTAAGTAAGTCCGTGTTTTGATCCAAAAACCGAACCTCTGACACATATAGTCGTTCTTCTAGCTGATAGTCCTTGGCCAAGTCCATAAAGTCTTCCCATAAGGAACGGGCAATACCTTGTCTACGAAAAGAAGGAGTCACAAAGAGCTGAACCTCTGCTTCCTTGGGTTCATCCGCATAGATGGACAAAAATCCAACCAGCTGCCCCTCCACCAATGCAAGGATAAATGCTGGCATCGTAGGATCATCATTATAGAGATTGTCCAAATAGGGCAAGCGATAGGTATGGTCATTTTGGTGAGAGGCTCTCACAAGCTGTTCACACTGCTTCTTTTCTTCTAGACTAAGACGAGTGCGTCTTTCAAGCTGCATCATTTTTTCTTCCTTTTACAAAAACAAAAGGAGAGCCAAACGTTGGCCCTCCTCCATTATACTTTAGTATTGCCAAGTTTCTTGGTTTTCCTTGAAACGGCGTAACAGTTCCAAACCTTCAGAAGTGATATAACCTTGTTCTTCAGCCAAATGAATCAATTCTGTGTAGTTAGACAAGGTTTCAAGTTGAACGCCAGCTTCCGCAAATTTCTTATCTGCTTTCTCCAATTGGTAGGTGAAGATAGCCACCACACCAAGGACGTCTGCTCCTTCACGCTTCGCAGCTGCGACAGCCTCCAAAACAGACCCACCAGTAGAAATCAAATCTTCCACTACGACCATCTTTTGACCTTGAGGTACACGACCTTCTATTTGGTTTCCAGCTCCATGGTCTTTTGGTTTGCTACGGATGTAGGCAAATGGCAAATTCATCTTGTCCGCAATAATAGCACCATGAGGAATCCCCGCAGTTGCTGTACCAGCAATCACTTCTACTTCAGGGAAAGCTTCCTTGATTTTATCTACAAATCCATTTTCAATCAAGGTACGAGTTTCAGGATAAGCGAGGGTCACACGATTATCGGTATAAATTGGAGATTTGATCCCAGAAGCCCAAGTAAAAGGCTCTTCTGGTTTCAAATAAACAGCTTCAATTTTTAGAAGATGGCTGGCAATATCTTTAGCTAATGACATGATAACTCCTTTTTACGATTTTAATCGAATACGAATTAAATCAATTATTTATTTTTAAACAACTGTACAGGTTAGTGAATAGTTCAAGGAAGGGCCTATCGGGCTTCCCGTAGAACTACAAAAGTTTTACTTTTACTGGCGATTATTATTCCGACGATCTCAGAAGAGAAACGATAATTTTCTCTTCTGAGATCTAGTGAACTCGTTAGGGAAGGCCCTATCGGGCTTCCCATAGAACGTCTTGAAGCACAGCTTCTAAGACGTTCTTAACTATTCCATTGTCTCTTAATCTCATGATAAGCATCCCATGGATTTTCTGCTTGGATAATCGGACGTCCAACCACGATGTAGTCTGAACCGATAGCATGGGCTTCTTGTGGGGTCATGACCCGTTTTTGGTCACCAATTTCTGCTCCTGCAGGACGGATCCCTGGGGTCACACAAACAAACTCTTCTGATGTAGCTTTCTTGATCAAATCTACTTCATGGGCTGAGCAAACAACGCCATCCAAGCCTGCTTCTTGCGCCTTACGGGCATAATTAACTACTGATTCTTGGACAGTGGTTTGGATGTTTTGGCAATCACGCATGTCTTCTTCACTGGTAGAAGTCAATTGAGTCACCGCTACCAACTTAGCTCCTGGTCCAAGTGCTTTTTTGGCTTCGCGCATCATCTCTACACCACCTGCTGCATGAACTGTCACCATATCCACACCAAAGGTGCCTAGGACAGACATGGCTGACTTAACCGTATTTGGGATGTCGTGCAATTTTAAATCCAAAAAAATGCTATGGCCACGACCTTTCAGATAGTGAACAATTTCTGGGCCGACTGCATAGAAAAATTCCATTCCGATTTTTACAAACAGTTTTTCATCTTCTGGGAAATGTTCTAGAAAGTTTTTGACATCTTCAAAAGCTGGAAAATCAAGGGCGATGATGGGACGTTCTTCACGCATGGGTTTCTCCTTTTTATGGCTGACATTTTTTCCACAAAAAAACCTTGCCCGAGGCAAGGTTACACGAAAATTAGGTAGTATCTACCCTGATTCACCGTCTAGACCTTAGGAGCCTCTCAGGACTACTTTAAAGGTTTTTCTACATTGTAGTACGATATGAAAGAAAAGTCAAGAAATAATCGAAAAACGTTCGGATTCAGTCTGTCTTTTCGGATTAGACTAGTAAGAGTCCTTGATCATAACAAAAAACTTGACATATTACCGATTTTCCTGTAAGATATTTTCTATGCTGAGTAAGGGTTGTTTTAGTTGTAACTTACTCAGTAGCCTGTTGGGGTTGTAGCCAGCAGGCATTTTTTATTTTCTTGATAATCCTTATAATAGATTTTCTCGGACATGCCGACGTAAATCTTCCAAGCTAGTTATTCCATACTGATCCATGACCTGTGGAAGATTTTCGATAATGGTCGGACAAGCATATGGATCTGTAAAGTTAGCAGTTCCTACTCCGATTGCAGAGGCACCAGCAATAAACATCTCCAGGGCTGCTTCTGCTGAATCTACACCGCCCATCCCAATAATCGGAAGTTTGGTCGATTGGGCTACTTGGCGGATGAGTTTCAAGGCTACTGGGAAGATAGCTGGACCTGACATGCCACCTGTGCCATTGGCAATGATGGGCTTGCCAGTCTTGAGGTCAAAGCGCATCCCGACTAGCGTGTTGATCATGGTCAAGCCACTAGCCCCTGCATCTTCTACAGCCCTTGCGACTTGAGTAATGTCCGCCACACTAGGTGTTAATTTGACATAGACAGGAACGGAGGAGGCTTCTACCGCTGCTTTTACTGCATCATAGGCCAACTCAGGAACTTGTCCGATTAAGAGGCCATTGTTGCCATGGTCTACGTTGGGACAAGAGATATTGAGCTCGATGGCCTTGACATTTGGTGCTTGCGAGATCTTGCCAGATACCGTCGCATACTCTTCATTAGAGAAGCCAGCTACATTGGCGATAATCGGTAGATCTGGATAATGCTGGGCCAACCAAGGAAGTTTCTCTGATAGAACCACGTCTACCCCTGGATTTTGGAGCCCAATGGCATTGAGCATGCCGGCAGGTGTTTCGGCAACACGTGGTGTGGGATTTCCGAAGCGAGCCTCAGCGGTTGTCGCCTTGATCATAATGGATCCAAGCAGGTCTAAATCATAGTATTTGGCATATTCCTGACCAAAGCCAAAACAGCCGGAAGCCGGAATAATGGGATTTTTCAAGTCTAATCCTGGTAAGGATACAGCTAATCGATTACTTGTCATACTTTCCTCCCTACATCACAATCGTACCAGTTTCAAAGACCGGTCCATCTTCACACACGCGCTTGTTGGCTGCTTGGCTCTCATTTTCCAGATGCACCACACAGGCATAGCAGGCACCCATCCCACAGGCCATACGCGATTCCATAGAAATATAGGCGCGAGGATGGTCATGGAATTTGGTATTGACATATTTGAGCATACCAGGTGCCCCACAAGAATAGACGGCATCAAACTCCTGGTCCATCTGATCAACGATTGTTGACACATAACCCTTGGTACCATAAGAACCATCGTCTGTTGTAATGGTGACTTGGCCGTACTGCTTCAATTCTTCTTCCAGGATCACAGCTTCTTTATTGGCAAATCCAAGGACAGAATGGACTTCTACTCCCTGCTCATGTAGTTGTTTAGCCACTTGGACCAAGGGAGGCACTCCAATCCCGCCACCGATGATCAAGGCACGTGCCCCTTGACCAAGACCCTTAAGGTCAAAGCCGTTTCCTTGAGGACCCATGACACTGAGGAAGCTACCGACAGGCAAGTGAGAAAAGATGGCTGTCCCTCCCCCTTCTACCCGATAAATGAGGCGACAGGTCTTGCTGTCTGGATCAATCTCTGAGATGGAAATGGGACGACGAAGGAGTTTAGAGTCATCCGGTACACGGATATGGAGAAACTGCCCCGGTAGCATCTGCTCCACCATTTCCCCCTTCAAGACCATTGAAAAAATCCGTGGCGCAATCTCTTCTTGAGCGATTAACTCCATGTCTTCCATCATGATTTTTCCAAACCGTTTTTTACAGCTGTCACTGACCATTGGTTTCCTCTTCTTTCTTCCAGCAAAAAAGACCTCGCAAAAGCAAGGTCCTACAAATGATCAGCTAGACTCGGTCCGCTGATTTTTTTTCTGTCTTTCCTTGCAGGCCTCTCTGGACCCCTTAAAGGTTAAATTTGTCTCATTATATCGCTCTCCTTGTCTCTTGTCAAGTAGAAGCCCGATGGGTCCGCTCATTTCCCATCTGTCTCAGGAGAAAACCCTTCTGGTAGCGGTGGGATATACTGTAAAGCGATGCGATTTTCTGGCTTGCGATCGACCAAGTAGAGAACCAACAAAAAGATCCATTCCAGGGGCTTCATCAGATAGTAAATGACATCCATGGCCCATTTCTTCTTGATATGTTTGGCAAAGGGGTAGCCATAGCGGTCATAATTACGACGCAGGAAGCGATGGAAACGTGGCGTTTTTTCTTCTAGAACCTGCTCAAAGGCATTGGCAATACAGAGCTGGCGATTCACCACAACAGGATGACCATGCCGGACTCCCATCCGTTGGGGCTTGACAACTTTTTCATGGCCACCAGCCGCAACCGTACAGAGATAGTGCTCATCCATGATGAGATTCTGAGGAGGGATCTTTTCCGAGAAGGTCCAATCTGCCGTATTGGTCCAGGCCTTGACCAAGCTATCAGGACGTTGACCAAAGAGCATGAGAACCATGACCAATAGCGCTAACAAGGGGAGGGCAAAGACGACTGCCAACCAAGGCCAGTGTTTGGATTGGTGGAGGATCAGGTGAAAGCGCTGGAGAATTGGATTGTCATAGGCCCTAATGGGATCAGCACCCTCCCACTCCTTCATCCTGGTCCGCAGGAGGCTAATGGAATAAACCAACAAGAAGACCGTGTGACAACCGATGACTTGCACCTGGATGTCAAATACCGCTAACAATACCAATCCCATCAATATCCCACTGATACAAAAGATATTTAAAATTGGGGACAAGGAATTAGCATCCCTATAAGAATAAATGACCAGCGCTAGGAAGGAAATCAATGCCAAAGTAAGAATCGTCGGGAGAGCCTCCGACCAAATCATGGTATGCTTCTGCTCATTGATGAGCTGTTTGGTCCAATCATAATCTGTCAAATCCTTTACTAGATAGATGACGAAGGATTCAAGGATACAGCCAAAGACTCCTATCCAAAGGATTACAAAGTACTTACGATTGTTAACCCTTCGTTTAATTTTTTCCTCTTCTCTCTCATCATAGACACCGACCAGTTCCTTTTCCAATGTCTGGGCCTGAATCGTAGACCAGCGAGAAATAACATACAAAATCACAAAAATATTGGGAACAAAATAACTAACCCCTAGGGCATGAACAAGAATTGTAACACTGTATATTGCGACTCCAAAAATAGCATTCCAGAAACCCAAAGATTGGATATTTCCTCGCAAGCTACCAAGGATTAGAAAGACGTACAAACCAAGAAAGATCAATAAGTTGGTCATAAAGTTAATCTTTAATAGACTGGCTAAAAATTTGATCTCCAGTTCTTGATTCCATTTTCTGTACCAGTGAGCAATTCTTTTCATAAGGCCTCCTAAGCACTATTTGTCATCATTCTATCAAGCTACAATCAATCCTTCAATTCTAAACCTGTTTTATAGGGAAAAATCCTTCTAGAGACTGATACTAGCTAGGATTTTTTGTCAAAAGTATGTTAAAATATAAGCATGAGAATCCAACAATTACATTACATTATCAAAATCGTCGAAACAGGCTCTATGAATGAGGCGTCCAAGCAACTCTTCATCACCCAGCCAAGTTTGTCCAATGCTGTGCGGGACTTGGAAAAAGAAATGGGAATTGATATCTTCATCCGTAATCCCAAAGGAATCACTTTGACCAAGGATGGGATGGAGTTCCTTTCTTATGCCCGTCAAGTCGTCGAGCAGACCCAACTCCTAGAAGAACGCTATAAAAATCCAGTAGCCAATAGGGAGCTCTTTAGCGTATCCTCCCAGCACTATGCCTTCGTAGTCGAAGCCTTCGTCTCTCTCCTCAAGAAAAGCGACATGGAGAAATATGAACTCTTCCTACGGGAGACCAGAACCTGGGAAATCATCGATGACGTCAAGAACTTCCGTAGTGAGATCGGTGTCCTCTTCCTCAATGGGTACAACCGGGATGTCCTTTCTAAAATGCTGGATGACAGCCACCTTAAGGCAACCCACCTCTTCACTGCCCAACCTCATATCTTCGTCAGCAAGACTAACCCTCTAGCTAACAAAGAGGTGGTGAAATTAGAAGATCTAGAGGACTTCCCTTATCTCAGCTATGACCAAGGGACCCACAACTCCTTCTACTTCTCAGAAGAGATCCTCTCCCAAGAGCATCACAAGAAGTCCATCGTCGTCAGTGACCGTGCCACCCTCTTCAATCTCTTGATTGGTCTGGACGGCTACACCATTGCGACCGGTATCCTTAACAGCAACCTCAATGGAGACAATATCGTTTCCATCCCGCTAGATATCGATGACCCAATCGAGCTGGTCTACATCCAACACGAAAAAGCTAGCCTCTCTAAGATGGGTGAGAAATTTATCGAATACTTACTTGAGGAAGTCCAGTTTGATAAATAAGAACTAACTAGCTACACAAGCACAATAAAACACCTGAAACAAGTGGATTTCCACTTCTCTCAGGTGTTCTTTTATTGTCTTAATTTCGAAAATACTTCCCCAATCTTCCCTTCGATAACCAGGTCTGCCTCTTTGTCCTGGGGAATGCTGGTTTTATTAATGACGACCAGCTTCTTCCCTTGGAAATACTGGATCAAGCTGGCTGCTGGGTAGACGACGAGGGAGGTACCACCGATGATCAGGAGATCCGCCTCTTGGATAGCTTTGGCTGCTTGGCTAAAGACCTCCATATCGAGGGGTTCCTCATAGAGGGTCACATCCGGCTTGACCACCTTACCACAATCGAGACAGTGTGGAACAGGACCTTCTAAAGCTAGAAAGGACTCTAAATCATAAAAGCGCTGGCAACCTGTACAGTAATTACGGTCGGCACTACCATGGAGTTTCAAGACTTTTTTAGACCCTGCCATTTCATGGAGACTATCAATATTTTGCGTCACCACTGCCTTGAACTTACCGGTTTCTTCCAGCCAAGCCAGATAGCGATGGGCTGCATTAGGTTTGGCATCTGGGTAGAGCAAGTATTTCTTGTAAAAGTCGAAAAAGTCCTCTGGATAACGGTCAAACATGGTGTGAGAGACCAGTTGCTCAGCCGTAAAATGGCGCCCCAGGGTGACGCTATAGACGCCGTCCGAGCTCCTAAAATCTGGAATGTTAGATTCTGTAGAAACCCCTGCCCCACCAAAGAAGACAATCTTTTGACTCTGATCAATGATCTCTTGCAATTCTTCCAGTTTATCCATGTCTTCCTCCTTACAAGAGTGCCTCGATAACAGCATTGGCCTGGTCAAAGTAAAAGGTTTCTCGCTGGTAAATAATCCCCGTCTCCTGAGCCAAGCTCACCAAAAGCTCCATAAAATGCTGGGAGGAGAAACCAGTCGTCCGGTGCAATTCATCCTCATCAAAGGGTTTGATCAAGTGGGCCAGAGGATTCCGGACAGATTTTTCCAACTCCCGCAGTTGCTTGGCCGCATCCTTGATGGAATCTGTCAAGTCCAAGAGTAAGATCAACTCCGTCAAACTAGACGAATTGACTGCACTCTCGCTATGGAATTGTTGCAAGGCTGGATTTTCAGAAGCCCGGATCTTGTCAAACTTCCAATGGTCATAGCTGGACTCTTTAGAGTTGTGAATGTAGTCCGCAATATCAGGGATCTGCAACTTAATCAAGCGCATAAAGATTCGATAGATAGCAGGACTCACCGCCCGAATGAAGTCGATGATCTGCTCATTGCGAAGCTTGGCCTCTAAATCATACAGATAGTTAGCCAACTGTTCCTCTTCTGGGTCCTCATGCCAAAAAAGCTGAAAACCTGTTGTATCTAGCAAGTCGGTTCTCAACTTTTGGTTCATGATCGGTTGGATATTGAGCTCTCGACGCTCGGCCATTAACTGCAATAAGGTCAAGACCAGTTCTGGCACACTCTTCTGCTTCCTAGCAGAGCGAAGGGCCCGACTATACTGGTAGGTCTGAAGATCGTAGAGCCATTCATCATGAAGGTATTCTGTCATTAGTCTGCGATCAAGGTCTCAAGACCAACTTTCATCATGTCAGTGAAAGTATTTTGACGTTCTTCAGCAGTCGTATCCTCATCTGGATTGACCAAGCTATCAGAAATGGTCATGATGGCAAGGGCATCCACATGATGCTGAGCTGCCAAATAGTAAAGAGCTGCTGCTTCCATTTCCACAGCTTTCACGCCCCATTTACCAAGCTCCAAGTTCTTTTCAAAGTAGTTTGAATAGAAGACATCAGAAGACAAGACATTACCAACGTGAGTGGTCATGCCAAGGTCTTTGGCAATGTGGTAGGCCTTATCTAGCAAATCAAAGCTTGCAATTTGTGGGAAATCGTATTGTGGCCAGTCGTTACGGATGATGTTTGAGTTGGTTGCGGCAGCTTGCGCCAAGACCAATTCACGGACGTGGACATCGCCATTCAAAGAACCAGCTGTACCCACACGGATCAATTTCTTCACACCGTAGTCCACGATCAACTCACGCGCATAGATCGAGATGGAAGGCATTCCCATCCCAGTTCCCATAACAGATACACGGTGACCCTTGTAAGTACCTGTGTAACCAAACATGTTCCGAACTTCGTTGAAGCAAACAGCGTCTTCAAGGAAATTCTCAGCAATAAATTTCGCACGAAGTGGATCTCCCGGAAGGAGAATTTTATCAGCAATTTCACCTTGCTTAGTAGCAATATGGATAGACATACTTAAGATATAAAGGGCGACAGAGAACAAAGTAAAAATAGGAAACTGACGACGCATCGCAGATGCTAGACAGTTTATCTTTTTTACACAGTTCTCCGCCCGTATTCAGTTCAGAGAATACGGTTAACCCATCCTTTCTTTTTTTATTGAGTATTTTGAAAAGCTTTCCGCTCGTGTTCAAATCAGAACACATGCTCTACCTTTCTGTGTGTATTTTTTAGAAAGCTTTCTGCTCATGTTCAAATCGCAACACAAACTCTAGCTTTCCGAATTCATCATAGAGGCCCGGCATCAAAAGTGAGGTTTATTCCACCCCCAACAAGCCTGGTTCCTTTATATGCTTACTTAAATTATACCATAAGAAGATAGGTTTCACCTAGCTTGTAGGGTAAATCCCCTACATAAAAACTACTGAATCTTATCTAGCTGGAGACTCCTTGATTTTTTTCCCCATGAGATGATCCAATCCTTTGGAGAAACCAACAGTTAGAAAAGCTGTCAGCAAGAGATAGGGTAGAACTGTTAACCCTTGTCCCGTAAACCCAAGGACCAAGCCAGTTGCAGATAAGGGAGCTTTTAAGGTCACTGTCAAAAAGCAAACCGAACCTAGGAGAAAGAAAGCTGGAGTATTTCCAACACCAAGTACCAAAGAGATGAGGGCTGCTCCTGCCATTCCCAGTGCAAAGGAAGGCGTCAGAGTTCCTCCATAGGCACCTGTCCAAAAGGTAACAAGAACGACTAGAGCTTTTAGGGTTAATAGAAGAAAGATTGTCTGCCATGTGGCCCCATTGAGGATTTCCTGAGCCATCATTCGCCCATTTCCAAGCAGGTGGGGCTGGAAACTTGCTAAACTAGCTAGGAAAACGAAGGCTAATGGCAAAGTGATAAGAATTCGTTTGTCCTTGATTCGATGAATGGTTGCCTTCCTTGTCAAACGGGCAAAGAGCCAGGCAACTGGAGTCAGGAAGGCAATTAAGATGACCATCTGCCATAAGACAGTAGGTGACCAAGTCATTTCAGGAACTTGATAGAGGGGACGATCTGAAATGACCCAACCTGCCGTATAAGCAGCCACATAAGTTGTAATCCCAGCCAAGACAAAGCGTTTTATTGAAAATGCCAGCCCCAAGGTTTCAAAGATAAAAAAGACACTGGTTAGTGGCACTTGGTAGACCGCTGCCAAGCCTGCACCAGCCCCACAAGCAATCAGAAAGATGCGGTCCTTAAACGATAAGTCTAGTACTCGTCCAAGCGGAGTTGCCAATAAGGCCCCAATCTCTCGGGGTGCTCCTTCTTTTCCTACTGGTGCACCAGCTCCTACGGCAATGATTTGCCAGGTGGAATGGAGCATCTGCTTCCAGAAATGAAGGCGAGTACGTGAAGATTCCTCCTTCATCTGGCCCTTAACAGAGAGAATATTTCCCTTTCGCTGTAGAAGATACCAGACCAAGGCTGAGCTGGCACCAACAAGAAACAGACTGAGCCAAATCCGTGAAGGCGCCACTCCATCCGTCAAGAAGCCAGACTGGTGCTCTGAACGACCAAAAGCCAATCCTTCCACTAACTCTAAAAGGTAATGAAGCAGGATACCAGCTAAACCCGAAACAAGCCCTAGCAGACAAGCTGCTAGGACTAGTCTTCGTTTATTGGGAATTGTTTTAAGGGATCTCACAATTCTTTTCAAGGTTCTTACAATTCAGCAAGAATCGCTTTTAGCAATCCTTTAAAGTCACCTTTGACACGTTCTGTCACTTCTACGACTTCTTCGTGGTTGAGTTCTTCTTGGAAACCAGCCGCAAAGTTGGTAATACATGAAATACCAAGAACCTTCAAACCAGAGTGAGCAGCAACGATGACTTCAGGAACAGTTGACATACCGACAGCGTCTGCTCCAAGAGTCTTATATGCACGGATTTCAGCTGGAGTTTCATAGGTAGGACCTGTCACACCAATATAAACCCCATCATCCAGTTTAATTCCCAATTTGTCAGCTACTTGATGAGCAGTCTCACGGTATTCTGGAGTGTAAGCTTTGGACATATCAGGGAAACGTGGACCAAAGTCATCCAAGTTTTCACCGATCAATGGGTTTTGACCTGTCATATTGATGTGGTCAGTAATAGCCATCAAGGTACCTGGTCCATATCCGATACCACCAGCAGCGTTGGTGACAAGAACCCCTTCACATCCCAATACTTTCATGACACGAACTGGGAAAGTCACCACTTCTAATGGATTTCCTTCGTAGAAGTGGAAACGTCCTTGAAGGGCCAAGACTTTACGTCCAGCAAGATCACCATAAACCAATTTACCAGCGTGTCCGACTACTGTTGATTGACCCCAGTTTGGAATTTCGGAGTAGTCTACTACGACGGCATTTTCGATTTCTTCAGCCAATTCTCCAAGACCTGATCCAAGGATCAAACCGAACTCAGGAGCTTCGATTCCTTTGCCCTTCAAAAATGCTGCTGTTTCATTGATTTTTGCTAATAATGTCATTATGTTCCTCCTATTATTTCTTAAGTAATGCACCGATTTTGTCAAAGGTGTTGGCGTTGCGAATAGTCATCTGGCGATAGAAAGGCATCTTCATCAGATGTTTGTGGTAGGCCGTTTTAGCATAGCTTGCTTCCGAGAATTTCCCCCAGAAAACCGCTACCTTGCCAAAGTGGAGCACTTCTTCTCCCAAATCTAAAGCAAGCAACTTCTCTTCTACGGATTCCCTACCCAAACCCTCGGTGTAAAAGAGGACATCCTTACGAGCCATCTCTTCTGTCCACCATTCCGGTAAGTTCGCACATTCTGCTTCATAGTCTTCTCGACTCAGGAGAGAAAAGCGCTCAATAAAGGGATAATGGTTCCCAAAGAAGGTCGACAGCCCCTCCACTAATTGAGTCCGCGGAAGATCCGTCGTAAAGAAGATATTGCCACTATTGATGTAGGTTTCCACTTGGCCGAGGCCTAGATCCGTCAATTGCTGACGCAGATCCGCCATGACCACCTTATTCTTGCCGCCAACATTGATTCCTCTTACGAGTAAGGCAAAACGCGTCATCTTAGACCAATTTATCTAAGAAGCTTTCACCGATCATGGCTTTCTCAACACCGAAGTTGTCCGCCACTGTAGCTGAGATATCTGCAAAGTGTCCAACTGGGAGCAAGCCACTTCCTTTGAAGGATGGGCTGTAAGCCAAGAATGGGATGTATTCACGCGTATGGTCTGTACCAGCGTAAGTTGGGTCATTTCCGTGGTCAGCCGTGATCATCAAGAGATCATCTTCTTTCATAGCAGCGATGATTTCTGGCAAGCGTTCGTCAAACTCATGCAAGCAATCACGGTAACCGTGTGGATCACGACGGTGTCCATAAAGGGCATCGAAGTCTACCAAGTTAGTGAACGAGAAGCCATGTTTAAAGTCTTCTGATTTCATAGCCTTGATCAAGTTGTCAATACCGTGGCTGTTTGATTTGTTGTGGCCCATATCATGGTTGATACCAGCGCCGTTGAAGATATCGCTGATCTTACCAACTGAGTAAGTATCGATACCAGCTTCATTCAATTTGTCCAAAACAGTTGGAGCAAATGGTGAAACAGCCAAGTCACGACGGTTGGCCGTACGTGTGAAGTTTCCTGGCTCCCCTACATAAGGGCGAGCAATGATCCGTCCAAGAAGAGCCGGACGTTCCAACGTAATAGAACGAGCGTATTCACAGATACGGTAGAGTTCATCCAAAGGAATGATGTCTTCGTGAGCTGCGATTTGAAGAACTGGGTCAGCTGATGTATAGATGATCAACTCGCCAGTTTCCATTTGGCGTGGTCCGAAGTCATCGATGACCGCTGTACCAGAATAAGGTTTGTTAGCTTCGCGGATGACCTTACGACCTGAGAATTCTTCAATCTTAGTAATAATTTCTTCTGGGAATCCATTCCAGAAAGTATCAAACGGTTCTGTAATATTAAGGCCCATGATTTCCCAGTGACCTGTCATGGTATCTTTTCCAAGAGAGACTTCTTCTAACTTCGTTGCGTAACCAGTTGGATTGCTCTCAGCAGGTACAGTCTTTAAAGGTTGTTCACGCGGAATATTTCCAAGACCAAGCTTTGCCATGTTTGGTACATTCAAACCAACTGCTTTTGAGATGTGTCCAAGTGTGTCAGATGCACCATCAGGTACACCGGCATTGACAAAGTTATTAGCATCTGGAGCTGCTCCGATCCCTACTGAATCCAATACAACTAAATGCATACGATTAAATTTTGGCATTTTGAATGTCTCCTTTATAATTTAAACTGAATACAGTATAACACAATTTTTTGAAAATGTAACGCTTTCATATAAAATTTTATAAATAAGTTTCATATCCGTAGAAAAAAGGACAAAATGCCCTTTTTAAAGTGATTTGCTTATGATTTTTGGACCTTCTGGTGTCCCTACGATGACTTTAGAAACCATTCCTAAGAAGAGACCATGGTCGACAACACCGACAGTCCGGTCCAACTCTTCTGCTAAGGCTTCAGCGTCTGGGATCACTTTCAAATCCAAATCAATGATAAAGTTACCCTGATCGGTCACAAAACGCTGGCCGTCCTTTTCACGGTAAGCTGGTGAATAACCCTTCTTCTCAAAATGACGGAAAAGATTCTCTGCCCCGTATTGAACCACTTCTACCGGCAGTTTAAAGGCACCAAGCGTCTCCACTTGTTTAGACTCATCGACAATCCAGATGCAGTCTTTTGAGTTGGTCGCAACGATTTTCTCCATCAAGAGAGCACCGCCCCCACCTTTGATCCCGTTCAAAGCTGGGTCTACTTCATCCGCACCATCTACGGTCAAGTCTACCACTTCTACATCGTCAATGGCTTTAAGAGGAATTCCCAAACCTTCTGCCTGTTCATAGGTCACGCTTGAGGTCGTTACAGCAGTAATATTCAAGCCTTCCTCCTTGATGCGACGCCCCAATTCAGCCACAAAATAATAAGCAGTTGACCCTGTACCAAGACCGACAATCATGCCGTCAGTAACAAACTCAGCCGCCTTAATCCCTACCTGTTCTTTTAGGTTTACCATCATAGACCTCCATTTCTATTCATATTTAGTATAGCATATTGGCCGACAGATTTCACTAGTTAACTGAAAACCTTTTCAACTTCTCCTTCTAAAAGCAATATCTTGCCCCTCTTGCTAGTTTACGATAGAATAGAAGGGAATACACAGGAAAAGAGAAGATACATGATTACTAGAGAATTTGATACTATCGCTGCGATCTCGACTCCGCTCGGTGAAGGGGCTATCGGGATTGTCCGCTTGAGTGGAACAGACAGCTTTAAAATCGCACAAAAGATCTTCAAGGGTAAAGACTTGACCAGCGTGGCTAGCCATACCCTCAACTACGGCCATATCGTGGATCCAGATAAGGATGAGATCCTCGACGAAGTTATGATCGGAGCTATGCGTTCACCAAAGACCTTCACTCGCGAAGACATCATCGAGATCAATACCCACGGTGGGATTGCTGTGACCAATGAAATCCTGCAATTGGTGATCCGCGAAGGTGCTCGATTAGCTGAGCCAGGTGAATTTACCAAGCGGGCCTTCCTTAATGGTCGTGTCGATTTGACCCAGGCTGAGGCGGTCATGGATATTATCCGCGCCAAGACTGACAAGGCTATGAACATCGCTGTCAAACAGTTGGATGGATCCCTATCTGACCTCATCAACAACACGCGCCAAGAGATCCTCAATACCCTGGCTCAGGTCGAAGTCAACATCGACTATCCAGAGTACGACGATGTCGAGGAAGCAACGACTGAGATCATCCGTGAGAAGACCACTGAGTTTGAAGCCCTCTTGACCAATCTCCTCAAGACAGCTCGCCGGGGCAAGATCCTCCGCGAAGGGATCTCTACTGCTATCATCGGCCGGCCAAACGTCGGCAAGTCTAGCCTTCTCAACAACCTCCTGCGTGAGGAAAAAGCCATCGTGACTGATATTGAAGGGACAACCCGGGACGTCATCGAGGAATACGTCAACATCAACGGTGTGCCCCTCAAGCTGGTCGATACGGCTGGGATCCGCGAGACCGAGGACATCGTCGAACGCATCGGAGTGGAGCGCTCTCGCAAAGCCCTTAAAGAAGCCGACTTGGTCCTTCTGGTCCTCAATGCAAGTGAACCTTTGACCGATCAGGATCGCCAGTTGCTGGAAATTTCCCAAGATAGCAACCGCATCATCCTCCTCAACAAGGTCGATCTCCCGCAGCAAATCGAGTTGGACGAGATTCCTGCTGATCATATCAAAATTTCTGTCCTGAAAAACCAAAATATCAACCAGATCGAAGACCGGATTAACGCCCTCTTCTTCGAAAATGCTGGCCTGGTCGAGCAAGATGCTACTTATCTCTCAAATGCCCGCCACATCTCTCTCATTGAGAAAGCCGTTGAAAGCCTCCAAGCAGTCAATGAAGGCTTGGCTATGGGCATGCCAGTGGACTTACTCCAAGTCGATCTGACCCGTACTTGGGAAATCCTTGGAGAGATCACAGGAGACGCTGCTCCAGACGAGCTCATCACCCAACTCTTCAGCCAGTTCTGTCTTGGAAAATAAGATTCAAAAAAATCGTATGTTTGAAACATACGATTTTTCTATTCTTAATTTCCTTGGTCCAGACTTTGGACGGTGAGGTAGGCTTGGTAGACCAAGAAGAGTCCTACTGCTGTCAAGAATGGAATAGCGAGAGGGAGTTCTGTCTCGATTTGGCCAAATGGTGAATTGCCGACAAAGTGAAGGCCAAAACCAGATACAAAATAGAACCAACCCGTCAGCATCAACTCCTTGCGACCTTTTGTCGCTTGAACGATCAAGAACAGACCCACCATGAAGAGGGCTGTGTAGACCCAGTGTGATACGACCCCATTCATGATCCGACCTAGGATACCAGATACTGCGTATGAGAAGCCTTCTGGCATGTCTTGACGGATATAGGCAAAGTCCTCCACAATCTGGAAACCAAGACCAGATGCAATCGCTAAAAGGAAGATGGATTTGATCCGACGTACATTGAACAAGTAGAGGACAAAGAAGATCGGAATCAACTTGAAGGGTTCCTCAAAGAGTGGTCCTGCGATGGCACTCTCATACTGGTTCCAAAAATCGCTATTTGGCGCTACCGCTTGAATTATCTCATGGAAATAGGTATTGGCAAAACTTGACAGCCAACCTGCGATAAATCCCCCACCTAGGAGAGAAAAAAGAACCGGAATCCAAGACAACTTCCACTTCTTGGCGAAATGAAAGAGAGCCCAAACAGCAGGAATAGCATATACTAGGAGCAAGAGGACAGAGATACCAATAATCCCATACTGACTGCCTGTCATCCAACCAGCTGTGATAGACTGCGTCTCATAGGCCAGACCAATCGAGAGCAAGAACAAAAATAGAAACAAAATCGATTTGCGTTTCATAAAAAACCTTTCTTTAAAACAATTAAAAAGGCTGGAATCCCAGTCTTTTTGTCTATATGGATATTGTAACAATAAAAGCTTAAAAAAACAATAAATGGCTACGGGTAATAGAGATTGCTGGTGACTGCAAATTATTGAAGGCATTTTGGGACCATTCAAAACAACAGAGCTCTAGAACTAGGAAACATTAATACTATCACTCCACACATCCCACGTAGATAATTTCCCTTATGTTTTTTAATATTCTTCAAAACTATATCTTGTACAATTTATTTAATCTTTCTAGCTCTGATACATTCATACACACTTCTACTCCAGTAACTACTCCCTTACTATAAATAATTCCACAAGAAAACACAATCCTATCCGTACTCAAAAAATTTGACAATACTACAAATGATTCCAAAACATAATCCTCTATAGTAATAAAACAATTATTTTCATCTTTAAAAAACTTTATAAATCCAATATCCTCACACCTATCACGAAAATAAAACCTAAGTGATTTTAAGTAATAATCAAAAAACACATCATTTTCCATAGAACCCCCCTTCATTTTTAAAATATTCTGTTATATCATACAAAAAATAAATTTTGGGAGCAGTCGAAACAACACAGCTCTAAAACTCACTCAACCTCCTCAACTTCCATTTCCTCGCATTCAGTTGTACAGTTACTTAAATCTTGAGAGTACAAAAACCAACTCCAGAAACAGCCTTACCGATACTAGGTTAAATAGAAAATGATTTCATATTTTTCTCCTTCGGTCTACTGGCAAATCCTTTCTCCGACGTAAAATGGTTACTTCGCTGACAGGGATTTTTCCTGATGCATACGTGATAAGACCATACTTATCATCCATCAATTCCGCACCATCTGCTATATTGTTTTCATTTAAAAATTCTTTATCAGAAACTAATATTCGCACATAAGAATCGGGTGCTGTAAAATCATCATCTCCACGCTTGTGACCAGCTATTTCAAATTCCTGACCTTTATACAAAACACGATCATAAACCGAATACCTCTGACTAACCTCACTATAAGGCACAAGCTTCCCGTATACGCCTTCTCCGGCATCATCTACATAGGAACTATAGGGAACGTAGCCTTCTTTCAACATTGCCGGATCTTTTGAAAGAAGAATATAGTCATTTATATAATTCACAAAATTCGAGTATACTTTGTTTTGGTAAACTAGATATTCTTTATCCATTTTATCCCTCCACGTATTCCATTATAGCACAAAAAGAGAGCGTTCCCGCTCCCTTTATTACTCCGGCAATTCCACCTTCAAGCTCATATCTGTTGGTTGTAACACTTTCTGAACAGCTGCGAGAAAGGCCAATCCATTATCAGATGGAGAGTATTGGAAAGTAATTTGGATGATTTTTTTGTCAAACTTATCACCGTATCGCTCCACATACTGCTTGCTTTCGAGGAAGTGAATACAATTGTTGATTTTTTCCTGCAGAATTTCCAGATGGACTGCTTCTATCTCTTCCTCCCAGCCAACTGGATCCACCAGAAGAAGTCCTAAATGACTATCAACAACACCAATAGCATCAAGTTCAGTTGGTTTGAGCTCTGAGGAAATTGCTTTTTGTATCAGTTCTTCAAATTCTTGATTGGAAAACAACCGTTTAATAGATGATGGATTTACTAAAATCCGAACTGGTGAAGATCTAAAATAATTTTGTCCGGCTACTTTCTTACTTTCTTTTGTCACCCATTCTCCAGTTTGTAAGAATAGTTCAACCTCATAAGCATCCTGTTCTGACCTTAAAGCCTTGTCCACTAATTCTTTACTAACTGGATAAGTAACTTCTCTATCTTGGAAACCTCCTGTCATCCAGGACATTGTATAATTGCCATTTTCTTCAGTTATAATGAATCCATTCCCCTTTATCTGATTCATTTAAAAATAAACCCTTTCTATTTTCCCCATAAGCTATTTCAATGGCGATACATAATCATCTGGAAGTTTGCCTCTCCAGTCAATCCATTTCCGTTCAGCAAGTGGAATTAATCTTTCAAGCTCTTCCTGAGTAAATAATTCCCAACTCTTAGGACTAGCTATTAAAGGAGTTAAGCCTTTTAATACAAATTGTTTCTCACTAGCTTTCTTCTCTTCTTCCGTCGGTGGCCAACAATTGTGTTTAATCTTCCAAGAAATTTCGAGTAGCGATCTCTCTCCACTATCTAATAGAGAGAATAATTCTTGGGGTAATTCATAAACCACTAACCAAGAAGCTACAGTTCCCTCTTCTGAAACTAAATAATATTTATCCTCATTTTTCCAGATGGATTTCCCATATCCTTCAACCTCTTCAAACTGGATAACATCTTCCCATTCTAGGTTTGTTGGTTTCATTTTATATCTCCTAATGCAAGTTTATCTATCAACCAAAATATCATAAAATTCAGATTTCGTTTATTATTCTTTAGTAAGCCGGACCATCTTTTATCCATTTTCTAGTTTCTAAATCCACATCAAAATAGAAATCACTTCGACCAGATTTATCAAAACAATCCTCTTTAAGAGCCTCGCATACAATTCTCAGTTTCTTCTTACTTATCTCAGAAATATATAGCATAGTAAATCCTGCAGGAGATTCAATTTTGTCGATTTTCTCACCTTCTAAATTATAAACCTCTAGTTGTGATGGAACGTCAAAATCGCTGGATGAGCGAAATATGCTCAAGATACGCTGATATTTAGGACTAAAGCGAAGACAATGTAAATGATGAAAACTAACCTGATGCTTCCCATTATGATTCCAATCTAGGGTTCCTTCTAGTAGATTTTGTTGCCCTAACCATTTTCCTTCTAAACTAAAGTAGAAAATGGATTTGCTTACAAAGTTTTCTCCACTATAGACAATTATAATATTTTCATCTTTATGATATTCCGCATGAATGATATCTGGTAATTCTATCTTTATTTCACTACCATCCCACTCCCAAGTGAGCATCTGTTCACTGTAATCAATTTTCATCACCCTTCTCCTACTCTAACTCAGATAAATTCGATCTGAATTGTTTGCTCCGTCATCATGGAGTTCACTTCCTCGACAAGTTTATCTATCTCGTTCTGTGTGATAGGAATGTGGTTGTAAGGTGGCTCCCAATTCTGTATGCTTGACCTATATACAATAAAGCTACCATCAGTCAGCAACTCTCCCTCTTCTTTTAAAACATAGCCATTTTCATAGTCAAATGTGATGATAGACCTTGTACCAGAAATTTTCATTCTACTCCCTTTTCTTTATCCCTTTCAGACTAAACTTGTAGAGCACTCATAATCTTTTAATTTGGTATTCCAAAATGATAGGACTACCTTAAAAATCAATGTTCTCATTTTCCACTATTATACCATACAAGCACTTTCCCCAAGATCCATCCTTCCATAAACCAATAAAAAAACACTGAATCTTCAGTGTTTTCTTTTCTATTTCTGTCCCCTGCCGGAATCGAACCAGCAACTACTCCTTAGGAGGGAGTTGTTATATCCATTGAACTAAGGGGACCTATAAAAAAAGAAGCGAGATCACTCCCGCCTCCTTATTCGTCTTAACGACGGATTTCTTTAATACGAGCTGCTTTACCTTGCAATGCACGAAGGTAGTACAATTTCGCACGACGTACTTTACCGTAACGTACAACTTCAATCTTTTCTACACGTGGAGTGTGTACTGGGAATGTACGTTCAACACCGACACCGTTAGAGATTTTACGAACAGTGTACATTTCAGTGTGTCCTTGACCTTTACGAGCGATAACAACGCCTTCAAAGATCTGGATACGTTCACGAGATCCTTCGACAACTTTCGCGTGTACACGAACAGTGTCACCAGGACGGAATGCAGGGATATCAGTACGAAGTTGACCTTCAGTCAAGCTTTGAATTAATGGATTCATTTTATTCTCCTATCTTCGTCAATCTTGAGGGCTACTCCCCCAGCGGATAAACTGTATTTTTGTGCTTCCATTACGCACAAAGTTTATAATACCAAAAGAATATCCGTTTGTAAAGGATTATTACAACTTTTTCGCAACTTTTTGTCCACCATAGATAGACAGGGCTGGAAAGAGACGCGTAGCGACCAGACAAACCAAGAGAAAGGCTGGCCAATGCTGGAAACCAAAGACCTCACATCCAATCAAGATGGGGCCAATAGTCGTCGAGGTTGCTCCGGCGAAGACTGCAGCATAGCCCAAGGCTGCTACCAGATAAACCGGCAGTCCAAAGAAAGGAGCTAGCCAGACACCTAGACTTGCCCCGATAGAAAAGAGCGGGGTCACTTCTCCTCCCTTATAGCCTGCAGCAATGGTCGTCACCGTAAAGAGGAGCTTGAGGATCCAGTCTGCCCCAGTGATCAAGCTCTTGCCTTCAGCTCCCGCAAAACTTTGGGAGATCAAATTGGTCCCCAGTCCTGTATAGCGACCTGTCCCAATCAGATACAAGAGAATACTCAGTCCGAGACCGACCACTCCGATCCGCACATAAGGATTGACAAAGGCCTTGGCAAAGCTAGTTTTTAACTGCCCCAAAAGATAGGCAAAGAGCTTACCTGTCAGACCAAAGATCACTCCTAAGACCAGCAACTGCAAGAGTACGTGAGGCGATAGGGAGAGCTTGTCTGAAATGACCTGGGTGAACTTCTCTAGCCCCAAGGTGTGAGAGGTCCAACTAGCGACAAAGGCTGCAATGGTGGCAGGATAGAGAGCCCGCCACTCCAGTCTCCCAACTACTAGGACCTCCATAGCAAAGAAGATGGCAGCTAGAGGCGTCTGAAAGAGGCCACCGAAGCCAGCTGCCATCCCAGTGACCAAATAGACCCGTGAAGCGTCTGAGCCAAGTCCCTCTCTTCGTAGAGCATGGGCCACTGTCCCACCGAGCTGGACCGCCACTCCTTCGCGACCAGCGGATCCACCAAAGAGATGCGTCATCCAGGTTGAAAGAATAGTCAAAGGGATTAACCGCTTGGGAATGTCTTTCTCCTTTCCCTCTCCCACTTCAAAGAGCAGCTCCATCCCTTTTTGACTCTTGCCCCCATAGGTGCGATTGAGATAGGTAATCAAGATACCTGCTAGAGCTAGAAAGGGCAAGAGATAAAGGAGATAGTCTGTACGAACTTCACCAATCCCGATCAAAACACGGCCAAAGAGGGTATCAATCACCCCAACGATCACCCCGATTATGAGGGCATCTAGGGTATACACTAAGGTTCTTTTAAAGATCGTCATATCAGCACCCTAATCCGCATCTAACTGATCGGCCTGGTAGCCTCTGGAGCGCTTCATCAAATCCCGATAAGTGGCAAGGATGGTCTCTTCATAGCGTTTTTCCTGGACCAAGCTGGCTACATTGGCTAAGACCTCTTCTTCTCTAGCCCGGTCCAAGACAGGATTTTGATGGGTTTCTTTGTAGCGAATGACATCTTCCACACAGTGCATCCGGCGTTCTAACAGACGGACCAATTCTTTATCAATGCTGTCAATCTCTTGGCGAATCTTCTCTAGTTCCATACACTGGCCTCCTTACTTTTTGCTACCCATTTTATCAAAAATCGCGCAATCTTACTAGCCCTATCCAGCTATTGAAGGTTTTCATCCATAAAAAAAGTGCTTGCCACATGCAAACACCTTTCTTAGCTATGGATTAGCCTACTTTTGCTACGACTTCTTCTGCAAAAGCTTCTAATTTTTCAATATCTTCATCTTCAGCTGACAAGTCTACCTTGACGCACTCAGAACCTTTAACCGCACCAGTCGCTGCAAAGACACGATCAAAGTCATCGACTGCCTTACAGAACTCGTCGTAGAAGGTATCACCGGATCCAACAACACCGTAGATCTTACCATTCAAGTCAAGACCAGCTAAGTCTTCATAAAAGTCTACGATTTCGTCAGGAAGCTCACCATCACCGTAGGTATAGGTCGCTACGACTGCAATATCAGCTTCAAGAAAGTCCTCTGCGTCTACTGTTGTACATTCGTCGACTTCTACTTCGACACCAAGATCACGAAACTTATCTGCAACGATATCAGCAATCTCTTCTGTATTTCCTGTCATACTTGCAAAAACAATCTTTGCTAATGTCATAATTCCCTCCAAATAATAATCTTATGACATTATACCACTTTCGCGCGCATTTTGCATAGGGAAGTACTGGGAGCCTGGCATTGTTCGGAAATTGTCCACCTGAGGCTAGACAACCTTTTTCTTTTCCAAATGACCTCCTTATGCTAAAATTGAAAGAGAATTAAATGAGGTACTATATGCAGATTACACAGGACATTTTAGAGAAAATCAACCACTACGATACCATTATCCTTCACCGCCATATGAATCCGGATCCTGACGCAATTGGAAGCCAGGTCGGTCTGAAAGAAATCATCCAGACCAACTTCCCAGATAAAAGAGTCCTAGCTACCGGCTATAACGAGCCGACACTTGCTTGGATGGCTAGCATGGATACTGTAACAGATGAGGACTATGCGGGTGCCTTGGTCATTGTCTGCGATACTGCTAACACCCCTCGCATCGATGATAAACGATACACGAGTGGCGATTATCTTATCAAAATCGACCACCATCCAAACGATGATGCCTACGGAGATCTCCTCTGGGTAGACACAGATTCAAGCTCTACGAGTGAGCTTATCACCCTCTTTGCTCTTGAACAACAGCTTGAGATCAGTCCAGAAGCAGCCCGTCTCCTCTATGCTGGTATTGTCGGAGACACTGGACGCTTCCTCTATCCATCGACGACCAGCCGGACTTTCGAGATGGTTGCCCACCTTCGTAGCTTTGACTTTGACTTTGCAGGTCTTTCTCGTCAGATGGACAGCATGAGCTCTAAGACCGCCAAGCTTCAAGGCTATGTCTATGATCATCTTGAAATCGATGAAAATGGAGCTAGTCGCGTGACCCTGACCCAAGAGCTCCTCAAACACTACCAAATCACAGATGCTGAGACTGCTGCGATCGTCTCAGCACCTGGTCGGATCGAAGACGTCAGCGTCTGGGCTATCTTTGTCGAGCAAGCAGATGGCCACTACCGCGTCCGTATGAGAAGTAAGGCTCTGGTAATCAACGAGATTGCCAAACGCCACGATGGTGGAGGCCACCCCCTCGCCAGTGGAGCCAATTCTTATTCCTTAGAAGAGAACGAGCAAATCTATCGGGAACTACAAGAAGTTGCCAAGTCCAAATAGATAATGAAAATCAATCAAGTAGGTCAGTTGTTTCTAGTGGAGACGACTGACTTTTTTCATTTTGAACAAAAAACGAATGAATCTTAATAAAATTTAGAAAAATGTGAACAATTTCTTCAAACTCCATTCCAGTTTGAGCTTATTTATGTTATAATAATCACAAAAAAAGGAGACCTTTTATGCATAAGCATCGTATTTTTATCATTGCTGCATCTGCAGTTGCAATTTTAGGAAGTTTTTTACCTTGGGCCTCAGCTTCAGCTGGAGCATTGGGTAGCATGACTGTCAGTGGTACTCAAGGAGATGGTTGGTTAATTATTTTCCTTGCAATTGTATCCATTGTTCTTTCTTGTTTAAAAAATTATAAAAAACCTATGGAAAAACCTTTTGCAATTGGTGTAATCGTCATTGGAGCTATTCAAACAATCATTTCAATTATTGATGTAATCAATATAAATAAATATGCTGTTAATTTTGGTGGCTTTGGAATTTCACTTGGTTTTGGTTTGATTCTTTGTTTACTAGCAGGCATTGCTACTGTAGCTACTGGGCTCTTAGCTATGTCTGGCGGTAAAATCACTAAAGGAACATTCCAAGAACTTGCATCAACAACTAAAGGATTTGCCCAGTCTATTGCTTCATCTGTCCAATCACCTCAACAACCTGGTCATCCTGGACAATAACAATGGCAACAACCACAACAAGGGTTTAGTCAACCTGCTCCAGGACAAGGATTCCAACAAGCGCCTCAACAGCCGCAACAAGGATTCCAACAAGCACCTCAACAGCCTCAACAAGGGTTCCAACAAGCACCTCAACAACCGCAACAAGGGTTCCAACAAGCACCTCAACAACCGCAACAAGGTTTCCAACAAGCACCTCAACAGCCTCAACAAGGGTTCCAACAAGCACCTCAACAGCCTCAACAAGGGTTCCAACAAGCGCCTCAACAGCCTCAACAAGGGTTCCAACAAGCACCTCAACAACCGCAACAAGGTTTCCAACAAGTGCCTCAACAGCCTCAACAAGGCTTCCAACAAGCACCTCAACAAGCTTGGCAACCACAAGAGCAACAGCAACCTCAACAACCAGAACAGCCAACTACTGAACCTGGTCAAGAATAAAAAGATTTCTATTGATCTTGCATGTCTAACATTTCCTTTCTAGGACTGTTAGACAGAGTGGGAAAAGCTTACCTAACAGGATGAGCTTCTCCCACTTTTTTTCTTTATAAAATGCGAAAAATTTGGTAAAAATCCTTGCCAAACTCTTTTGTTTTTGATAAACTAACTTAGTAACAATCTATGGCTCGGAAAGAGACCATGGCAGAAAGGAATTATTGCAAAATGAAAAAAGATATCCATCCAGAATATCGCCCTGTTGTCTTCATGGACACTACTACTGGTTATAAGTTCCTTAGTGGTTCAACTAAGTACTCTAACGAGACTGTTGAATTCGAAGGTGAAACTTACCCATTGATCCGTGTTGAAATTTCATCAGACTCACACCCATTCTACACTGGACGTCAAAAGTTCACTCAAGCAGATGGACGTGTGGATCGTTTCAACAAAAAATACGGTCTCAAATAAGAAACCAATCAAAACCACTTCCACTTGGAAGTGGTTTTTTCTTGTCCTTCTCCGCACAAAAATGAGAGTGGGACAGAAATCGGTAATTCGTTAGAATTCGATTTCGTCGTCCCACCTCCG
>NZ_JVIQ01000019.1:0-7729 GCF_001072745.1 Streptococcus sp. 400_SSPC
GGAGGTGGGACGACGAAATCGAATTCTAACGAATTACCGATTTCTGTCCCACTCTCTTTTTTTATACCAATAAATCTGTTTCTTCCCGGTAGCTATAATAATCATCAGTTGAGACAATCAGATGGTCCAGGAAAACAATTCCTAGACAATTGCAGGCCTCAATCATTTGTTGGGTAACGCCATCATCATTCTTGCTAGGATGAATGATTCCGGACGGGTGGTTGTGAACCAAGATTAAGGATGTCGCCATATGCTTGATGGCATAGTGCAAGATTTCTCTTGGTTCTGCAATGCTACGATTGACTGTTCCGATAAAAATCACTTGCTGATGGATAATTTGATTTTGGGTATTCAGATACAAGGCCAGTAAATGCTCCTGTTTCTCATGGCCTATTTTTTGTTGCATCATTTTTGCCAGCTTCTGACTACTCATGATTTGTTCCGTTTCAATCACTTCAGAAGTCTGTATTCGTTTCCCTAATTCAATAGCAGCTAACAGCTCAATGGCCTTTACTTTCCCAATTCCTGGAACTTCCTGTAACTCCTGAAAACTCATACTAGCCAGTTCTTTTAAACTCTTTAGTGATGCCAACAGGTCTTGAGCGATCTCGTAGACTGGTTTATTTTTGTTCCCCGTCCGTAATAAGATTGACAGCAATTCTTGATGACTGAGCTTATCGGGTCCTTCTGTTAGCAAACGTTCTCTAGGCAAGAGACCTGATTCTTGAAATACAATATGATACATAAAAAACCTCCTCAATTAATAATTCGCAATTGAGGAGGAAAAAGGACGATTCTATAAATATTAAATTGGACAAACTACTTCTCTTAGGTTTTCAAGAATTCGAGTTTCTTCATTTGAGAAGTTAATTCTATAGCATTCTTGGACTTGTTCCAAAGACGCAAGAAATTGAAGAATTTCGTATCGAATTAAGTGTTCTTGATCATCAGGAAGGTTTTCAATGGTTTCGAAGACCTGTTCAACTTCGTAAATCCCCTTGGTAATGAGCCCTGTTTTGGGGAAATCATTGACCAGTAAGGCATAGAAGTTTCTTAACAAAGTATAGATATCTTCTGTGCGCATTCAGTTCCTCCAAGCTTCATTCTATCACTCTTCTATTATAAAATAGAAAGCATGCAAAAATATGTCAGTCAGGTAACATTTTATGACTATCCTCTTACAAGTTGGCAGAAAATTAACAGAAAAAAAGAGGTCAAGGACCTCTTTTTAAGTTGATTATAATTGCATTTGATTATAAGATTTTGTGAAAGCTTCCAGTATATCTTTTGGTGCTTTTGAGTAATCTACTGAAGTTTCCAAAGTCCCTTTTACAATCGTACGATAAGTTGCTGCAGCATCCTCACAGGTCACCAAGGTGATTTCATTAACCCCTTCACGATCTGCAATGACATCGACCCGATCTGGTGTCACTGTCTCAACAGAATTGATGACATAGGTATAGACCTTTTCCTTATCAGTGATATAGATTTTCATTCCAGCTTTGGCATGTTCTAATGGAGAAAAGAGCATTTCATTTGCCCCTGTCAAACCAAAGACATGGTGACTAGCCAAGGAGTAATTCCTTTCCCCCATAACCTGGTCCTCTTTCATGGTACCTGCCCCATAATAGAGTCCCACATTATCTAAGCCTTTAAAAATCGGAAGATTCATCTTCAACTCAGGAATCGCTATTCCCCCAATAACAGGCAATTTCTGCGCCTGCCACTGGGCATTGATAACAGATTCTGTAGAAAGCGATTTTACTTCTTTAAAATCAAAGCTAGTCTTGGCATCTTTATTCTTATCGATGGTCTTTTTCGATACCTTGTTGACTTGATATTGATTGGTATGCCACACCATGATCATGTTCCGAATCGGAGCATTAAAGATCAAGGCAATAGACAAAAGGATTAGTAAGGTAGCAAAGATATTAATCAAGCGATTGCGTAAGCTTATTTTCTTCTTTTTTCTTCTTGAAGCCATTTTTTATCCTACCCTTCACCTTCAGTTTCAGTCTCTGACTCATCTTTTTCGTCAGCTTGAACCGTTGTAAAGGTTACGATTTGGGCATCTTGATCCAGACGCATCACTTTCACACCCATGGTCGAACGTCCAGTTTGAGAAATATTAGCGACGCTGGTACGAATCATGACACCTGTATTGGTGATAATCATCAAATCCTCATCTCCTTTGACAGTCATGAGACCGGCTAGAGGACCATTCTTATCAGCCACATTAGCAGTTTTAATCCCTTTACCACCACGTCCTTTTGTTGGATACTCATCAGCACGCGTGCGTTTACCGTATCCCTTTTCAGTGATGATCAATACTTCATCTTGATCTGTAATGACACTTGCACCGACCACTTGGTCACCTGGACGAAGGTTGACACCTCGTACCCCAGTTGCAGAACGCCCCATGTTCCGTACAACAGACTCTTTGAAGCGGACAGAATAACCAAATTTAGTCCCGATGATCACATCCGTATTTCCGTCTGTGAGGAAGACATTGATCAGCTCATCCTCATCTTTAAGGTTAAGAGCTTTCAAGCCATTTTGACGAATATTAGCAAACTCAGCTACACTGGTCCGTTTCACCAAACCTGAACGGGTTGTAAAGAAGAGATAAGCATCTTCACTACGATCCTGAGCGACGTTAATAATGGTCTGAATGGATTCTCCGTCATCTAACTTGAGCAAGTTAACAATTGGAAGTCCCTTAGCTGTACGGCCGTATTCAGGGATTTCATAGCCTTTCAGACGGTAAACCCGTCCCTTATTGGTAAAGAAGAGCAAACGATCATGGGTGCTGGTAGAAACCAATTCACGGACAAAGTCATCATCCTTGACGCCGGTACCTTGAACACCACGTCCCCCACGTTTTTGAGCAGTAAATTCATCTTGATCCAATCGCTTAATGTAACCCTTGTTAGAGAGAGTAATCAAGACATTGCTTTCTTCGATCAAATCTTCGTCTTCCAGTGATAGAACTTCT
This sequence comes from Streptococcus sp. 400_SSPC, assembly GCF_001072745.1. Lineage (NCBI taxonomy): Bacteria > Bacillati > Bacillota > Bacilli > Lactobacillales > Streptococcaceae > Streptococcus > Streptococcus sp. 400_SSPC. Next base: position 2,996 of record NZ_JVIQ01000019.1, read on the forward strand.
CCTACCATCAATTCTGTCCGACGTGGATCTCCAAACTTCCGTTTGACCTCGTCCAATTCTTCCTTGATAATCGCAACTACACGCTCTGGCTTGGCTAAAATATCAGCAAGATCAGCAATCAAAGCAACGAGATCATCGTATTCGCTTTGAATCTTGTCACGTTCCAAACCAGTCAAACGACGTAGACGCATATCCAAGATAGCTTGACTTTGACGCTCAGAAAGCTTGAACTTACTCATCAATTCTGCTTGTGCTTCTGCATCTGTCTGGCTATTACGGATGATTTTAATCACTTCATCGATGTGATCAAGAGCGATTAAGAGACCTTCCAAGATATGGGCACGAGCTTCCGCCTTCTCTTTATCAAAGATAGTCCGACGAGTCACCACTTCTTTTTGGTGCTCAATATAAGATCCTAAAATCTCACGAAGAGACAGAATCTTAGGGACACCATTTTGGATAGCCAACATGTTGAAACCAAAGTTGGTTTGCATTTGGGTCATCTTAAAGAGGTTGTTTAAGATAACATTGGCTGAGGCATCACGACGCACTTCAATGACGAAACGAACCCCTTCACGGTTAGACTCATCCCGAACTGCTGTAATCCCATCAATTCGTTTTTCTTGAACCAAACGAACGATATGCTCATGAACTTTGGTCTTGTTGACCATATAAGGAAATTCTGTAACGACAATGCGTTCACGCCCTGTCTTAGTCTCTTCAATTTCTGTCCGAGACCGTAAGACAATTGAGCCTTTTCCTGTTTTATAGGCCTTATGAATACCTGATTTGCCCATGACCAAGGCACCAGTAGGGAAATCTGGTCCAGGAAGCACCTCCATCAGCTCACGTGTGGTCACATCAGGATTGTCCATCATTAGCTTGACAGCATCAATAGACTCACTGAGGTTGTGTGGAGGGATATTTGTCGCCATCCCTACCGCAATCCCTGTCGCTCCATTGACTAATAAGTTAGGGAAGCGAGCTGGAAGGACGTTTGGTTCGCGTTCACTGGCATCATAGTTATCTGTGAAATCAACTGTATTCTTGTTGATATCTCGAAGCATTTCAAGAGCAATCTTGCTCATACGAGCTTCCGTATACCGTTGGGCCGCGGCTCCATCACCATCCATAGAACCAAAGTTCCCATGCCCATCTACAAGCATGTAACGATAGCTCCACCATTGAGCCATCCGAACCATAGCCTCATAAATTGAGGAGTCCCCGTGTGGATGGTATTTACCCATAACATCCCCAGTAATACGGGCAGATTTCTTATGTGGTTTATCTGGTGTAACCCCAAGTTCATTCATTCCATAAAGGATCCGACGATGAACTGGCTTTAAACCATCTCGCACGTCAGGAAGAGCCCGAGACACGATAACACTCATAGCGTAATCGATGAAACTGGTCTTCATTTCCGATGTTAAGTTAACATCAACTAAGTTATTATCCTGCATTAAAACAATGCCTCTCTTTAATTAATTCACCATACTATTATAACACATTTAGGACTTTTTTTCTCCTTCGGAACACAAGAGTAAAAACGTTTACATCGTCCAAAATAGGCGTAAAACCGTGACAAAGAAAAGTAAAAGTGGTAGAATAAATGCGAATGGGGAAACCCCAAAAAATAGAAGGAGACGTTTAGAATAATGACATTAACTAAACAACATAAAAAAGTTATCCTTGTTGGTGACGGCGCTGTAGGTTCATCTTATGCTTTCGCACTTGTTACTCAAGGTATCGCACAAGAATTAGGTATCATCGAAATCCCTCAATTGTTTGAAAAAGCGGTTGGTGATGCTGAAGACCTTAGCCACGCACTTGCCTTCACTTCTCCTAAGAAGATTTATGCTGCTAAGTACGAAGACTGTGCGGATGCTGACCTCGTTGTTATTACTGCGGGTGCTCCTCAAAAACCAGGTGAAACTCGTCTTGACCTTGTTGGTAAAAACCTTGCCATCAACAAATCAATCGTTGAGCAAGTTGTTGCTTCAGGATTTAACGGTATCTTCCTTGTAGCTGCTAACCCAGTTGACGTCTTGACTTACTCTACTTGGAAATTCTCAGGTTTCCCTAAAGAACGTGTTATCGGTTCAGGTACTTCTCTTGACTCAGCTCGTTTCCGTCAAGCACTTGCTGAAAAGATTGGTGTTGACGCTCGTTCAGTCCATGCCTACATCATGGGTGAACACGGTGACTCTGAGTTCGCTGTTTGGTCACATGCCAACGTTGCCGGTGTGAAATTGGAACAATGGTTGCAAGCAAACCGTGACTTGGACGAAGCTGACCTTGTAGATCTCTTCATCTCTGTACGTGATGCTGCTTACTCAATCATCAACAAGAAAGGGGCTACTTACTACGGTATCGCCGTTGCCCTTGCTCGTATTACTCGTGCCATCCTTGATGATGAAAATGCTGTACTTCCACTTTCAGTCTTCCAAGAAGGACAATACGGAGTTGAGAACGTCTTTATCGGTCAACCAGCGATTGTTGGTGCTCACGGTATCGTTCGTCCAGTAAACATCCCATTGAACGACGCTGAAACACAAAAAATGCAAGCATCTGCAAAAGAATTGCAAGCAATTATCGATGAAGCATGGAAGAACCCAGAATTCCAAGCAGCTTCTAAAAACTAAGAAAAAAACATCTCCTTATTAAAAGGGGATGTTTTTTAGTTGCTTTATTTGGATTTGTCAGCAAGGATTTCAAGCAAATAAGGCAAAACGAGATTGCTCTCTATGTCTTTCAAAGAAGAGATCCAGATAAAGTCTGTATGCTCTTCTGGATCTAATATAAAATCACGCTCTTCCAAAATCTCGCCAGAATAAACTAGGCGTGTAAAAACAGTATCTTTGCTAGCATCAAACTGACTATCTTCGTGGATAATCTTATTAATCAGGAGCTTTTGATTAACCTCCTCCATAGCCTCACGTAGAGCAGCCTCTCTAGGCAATTCATTCTCTTCTACACTACCACCTGGAATATCCCAATAAGATGGATAGACATTAGGGAGACCTCGCTTTATTTTCGAGCGTTTGATAAGCAGATACTTCCCGTCTTTCTCAATCAAGGTATGGGCGATTAATTTTACTGTCATTGAATGTTCCTCCAAGAAAGAGCAAAAAAGACTCCAAGGAGCCTCGTTATGAATCATCCACCCTGAGAGAATCGAACTCCCATCTCAAGAACCGGAATCTTACGTGATATCCATTACACTAAGGGTGGCAACTATGATAGTATATCAAAAAATCGATCATTTTACAAGTAAAAAAAGCTTGCCTAAGCAAGCTTTCTATGTTGATTACAATTCAATATCACCAAACAAGTCAGCCATTGAGAATCCAGTTTGAGTTTCTGGAAGTTCAAAGTCACGTTTTTCTTGTTTTGGACGACGTGGACGTTGTTGACGTTTTTCTTGTTTTTCGCCTTCTTCTTGAGCTGGACGTTCTTCAAGAGCTTTGATAGAAAGTGATACACGCTCATCAGCAGCATTTACTTCAAGAACTTTAACAGTTACTTCTTGTCCAACTTTAAGCACATCTTTTGGATTTTCAACACGTTTGTGTGAAATTTGTGAGATGTGAACAAGTCCATCGATACCTGGCAATACTTCAACGAATGCACCGAAGTCAGTCAAACGTTTAACAGTTCCTTCGATCACATCACCAGCAGCCAATTTTTGTTCAACGCCATCCCATGGTCCAGGTGTTGTAGCTTTCAATGAAAGTGATACACGACCTTCTTCTTCGTTCAAGTCAAGAACTTTCACTTCGATTTCTTCACCAACAGTTACGACTGATTTAGGTGAAACGTTGCGTTCATGTGACAATTCAGTCAAGTGAACCAAGCCATCAACCCCACCAAGGTCGATGAAAGCACCGAAGCTAGTGATACGAGCAACTTTACCAGTTACAACGTCACCAACGTTCAATTTACCAAATACTTCAGCGCGAGCTGCAGCTGATGCAGCTTCAACAACTTCACGACGAGAAAGGATGAAGCGGTTTTCTTTTGCATCAACTTCTTTGATTTTAGCATCAAATTCTTGACCTACGAAACGTTCAGTGTTACGTACAAAACGAGTATCAAGCATTGAAGCTGGAATAAATCCACGAAGTCCTTCAAATTCTACTGAAAGTCCGCCCTTAACAGCGCGAGTTCCTTTAACAGTAACAACTTCTTCTTCACGTCCGACCAATTTGTCCCATGCTTTGCGAGCTTCCAAACGTTTTTTAGATACAAGGTAAGTTACTGTATCAGTATCTTTACCAACTACTTGACGAAGAACAAGCAATTCAAGTGTTTCACCTGGTTTTACCAAGTCGTTGATGTCAGCATCACGATCGTTTGTCAATTCGCGAAGAGTCAAGACACCTTCGACACCAGTTCCAGAGATTGCAACGTTAGCTTGTGTAGCGTCAACTGTTAATACTTCAGCAGTAACGACGTCACCTGGTTCAACTTGGCTAACACTGTTTAGCAAATCTTCAAATTCATTCATCTAAAAAATCCTCCAACAATCAAGTTTTCTAAACTTGACATACTTATAATTATTTTTCCTAAGCAAGCACTCGCAACGACATCAAATGACCTATAACGATTTCATCATATAAAGAAATAAAATACCTGAGTAGATATTTTACCACCTTATCTGATATTACCTAGAACTGGGGTAGCTGGATTCGAACCAACGCATGAGGGAGTCAAAGTCCCTTGCCTTACCGCTTG
>NZ_JVIQ01000020.1:0-18000 GCF_001072745.1 Streptococcus sp. 400_SSPC
GGAGTTTTGAAACCTTAGGTTCAAAACTAAGTCATGGAACTTCGTAGAAGTTCGCTGACGTCCCTTCTCACCTTTGGAAAGTTTTAGAAGTCTTTTGCTTCATCTAAGTTAAAGATTCCTCAGCTTTACTTGTTTTTCGTTGATTTAGAAGTTGATTTCTTTTTACTATCTGACTTGGTTGCTAGTTTGACCTCGAAAATAGCACCTTTCGGCTTGTTATCTCGAACAGTAATGGTGCCATTAAAGGCTTCTACGATTTGCTTGGCTAAGGACAGTCCTAAACCAAAACCACCCTTTTGACGCGTACGCGCCTTATCCACTCGGTAGAATCGATCAAATATCCGCTTTTTATCTTCGTCTGCAATCCCTGGTCCATTATCCTCTACCCGAAGATAGAGATAGCGATCCTTGAATTGGGCGACAAACCGTATCTTTCCTTCTTCCTCTGTGTATTTGAGGGCATTGTCATACAAAATGGTCATCAGCTGTTTCAGTAGGACCTTGTCAGACACCAGACTCCTTTCGACATGATTCTCATACTCGAAGATTTTATCATTTTCCTCGGCAATGATTTCATAATTGGCAAAGGTTTGGTCGAAAAAAGAGGGAGGGATTTCACAAAACTCAGGTTTAATCCCATCATCTCGACGGGCTAAGTTTAAGAGATTGGTTGTCAGTAAGCGCATATTGCGAACCTCATCCAAAGAGGAGGCGATATTCTCACTGGATTCCATAATTGTTGCCTCTGGCTTTCGGAACAGGGTTTCCAAACGATTTTGCAAAACGGCTAAAGGTGTCCGCAATTCATGAGAAGCATTTTCGACAAAAGCCTTCTGCCGATTCATACTCTCTAAGAGAGGTTTCACACTCATTTTAGCCAGGAAGATACTTGCAAAGAGGGAAATGCCCCAGAAGCAAATCATGACCAAGGCGATTTGGCTCTCGTGTTTTTCACTGGTCTGCTCCAACTGGCTGATATTGGTCATGATCACGGCATATTTCACCCCATCGATATAATCATCGGGATCAATATCCACCAAATAAGCCCGGTAGCTTTCATTCTGCTTATAATGATTGGTGATTTGAATCTGCTTGATCTTGTTTAAATAGCTGCGACTAAAGGTCACTGTTTTTAAATCAAGAAAACCATTGTCCGTCGTCACATTTTCAAAATTATCATTCAAGAGGATGGCTGTACTATTGGAAGTGACCGATGGTCTAGGGCCATCCTCAGGATCAGGTTCATCATCTTCTGGTCGGTCATTAGCTGGTTCGTCTCTTCCCATCCCATTTCCTGTACGATTTGCCAAGCTAATGATGGAATAACGATCTTTACTCAGCATCTTTAAATTTTCATCAACCGTTGTATAGAGACTTGACCGCATCACTTGAATAATAATCAAGGTCATGGTTGAGAAAATTAAGGTAAAGAGTCCGAAATAGCGGATGAAATAAGAAAAGTCATCCGCATTAACAGTTTTTTTTATTTTATTGAGCATCTTTCAGAATGTACCCCACGCTACGCAATGTTTGGAGATTTTTTGCAAAGTCTGTTCCTTTTAACTTCTTACGAATCTTAGAAACATACACTTCGACAACCGAAATGGTCGTATCGCTATCAAATCCCCAAAGTCGATCAAAGATTTGTGTTTTTGGAAGGATAACATTTTGATTTTGAAGGAAATAAACCAAAAGGTCAAATTCTTTCCCTAATAGCTCCACTTCTTTCCCTTCAACAAGCGTAGAGTTTGTCGAAAGATTAACGGTTACATTCCCATAAGAAAGGGTATTTTCATTGACCTTACCAGAGCGCTTCAGCAATGCTTGGATCCGCATTTTGAGCTCTTCTAGGTAGAAGGGCTTGGTCAGATAGTCATCTGCCCCTAACTCAAACCCATGGCCCTTATCGTCCAAGCTCTCTTTGGCTGTCATAATCAATACTGGAGTGGAGACACCCTTATCTCTCAATTCTTTCAAAACTTGGAAACCATCTTTTTCAGGGAGCATGAGGTCTAGCAAAATGAGGTCATAGATGCCACTTTCAGCCTCATAAAGACCTTCGTCTCCATCAAAGACTTGCATGACATCTGCAAAGTCATCTAAAAAATCAAATACTGAATTAGACAAACCGAGGTCGTCTTCGACTAATAGAATCTTAATCATGTGTACTTCTCCTTCTCATTCTTCCATACAGGGATGACGAGTATTTTCTACTCTATTATAACATGACCAGGCTTCATTCAGTAGCATTCAGATAGCGATTTCAACTTTTTTCTTAGCCTGCTGTTCCTGTCTCATCCTTTGATAAATTGTTTGTATTGCTAGACGATTTTTTCGAAGAGGATTTCTTGGAGGACTTTTTATTGGATTTTCCATTTTGTTGCTTGTCTTGTTGACCTTGAGGCCCTCCATCTTGTGGTGGTTGGCCATTCATGTCTCCTTGTCCTGGTCCACCGTTTTGGCCATCTCGCGGTGGCATACCGCCTGGTCCACCACCAAATCCATCTTGTCCTTGACCACCTTGTGGCCCCCCTCCTTGAGGTGGTTGACCGTTCATTTGTCCTTGCCCTGGACCACCATTTTGTCCTTTGAAACCTTGAGCATTTGAAGGGCTATTTTGATCCTTCCCCTGGCTATTTTGTCCTTGATGGTTTTGGGCAGGCTGGTTACTATTTTGTGTAGCTACTGCTGCTTGTTGGCGTTGGGGAGTCGTATTGGCTGTCGCCAACATTCCCAAGCCAAATCCACCAGTCATTCCTACGACAAGTCCTCCTGTTGTTGCGGCAGTTGCCCACCACTTAGGACTTTTCTTAACGACAATCATTTTTTCAGTTCTTTCTTGCTTTTGTTCATTCGAAGCTTGCATTCTTTCCATTCCTTAAATTATTTAAACAAGGCCTTTGTTTAGATAGGGATAGTTTACCGATTCTTCCTTAATCGTGACTAAATTTTTTCTTAAACTTTCCTAAAATGAGGATGGAGACAATTGTCACAGCTGAATAGAGGACTTGACAGGCTTGCATTCTTTTTTGTAGAATAGTTACCATAAAAATAAAGCGAGGTTTACTGTTTTGAAAAAAATAGAATCAATGACATTAATTGCTCTTGGAGCAGCTCTGATTGCTGCCCTATCTCCTTTTACAATCCCACTTGGACCCATTCCTATCACGCTTCAGACTTTAGCGATTGGATTGATCGCCAGCATCTACCGTCCAAAAGAAGCCACCCTTTCTGTTCTCATTTACCTCCTCTTAGGTGCCATTGGCCTCCCCGTCTTTGCAGGTGGTCACGGAGGCATCAGCTCCTTCTACGGTCCCACTGCTGGATTCCTTTTCTTCTTTCCCCTTCGTGCTTTGGTTACCTCTAGCCTCGCTGGCCAAAAGGGACAGCCCATTCGTATCTTCCTAGCTAACGCCTTGGGGGAAGTCGTCCTCTTTATTGGGGGTGCCTTAGGTTTTATGCTCATTACCCACCAGAGTTTGGATCTCACCGTAAAACTGGTCGTCCTACCTTTTGTATTACCAGATTTGATTAAGATGACGTTGACAACGGTTTTCGCAGTTATTCTCTATCGCAATCTCAAACATCTCCCATATTTCAAAAAAGCAAAATAAAAACTCTTAGAGAGGCCTACAAACCTGTAGGTTCCTCTCTAGGAGCTTTTTTTTCTTTATTTAGTTGCTAGAAGGGCTGTTTCAACCGCTGCTTTCTCCCGCTCGATAAGATCGATACGAGCCGCGATCTCTTTAATTCCCATCTTGATATTACGGCTGATCGCCATATCATCCAATTGAGGCTCAAAGAAGGCCTTGTATTCATTCAACCGTTCACGGGTCTTGAAACAGTTAGCTGGGTAGATGACAAACTTATCAAAGCTCATATCACCACCGAGTGCTTTCTTGATCCAATCCCAGTTTTCACGCGCCCAAGTCCAGGTTCTTCCTTGGGTAAAGTCATGGTGCAAGAAATTGAAGTACCAGCTCATAGCCAAGTCCTGAGGTTTCACCACATCCTTGTTCTTCCACTCCTTCAATAGAGCTTCCAAAGTTTCCTCATCCTTGGTATAAGAAAGGGCAGCCGCCAACTGGCGTTTAAAGTTTCCATCAACTGTCTTCACATAGGTATCCAGATATTGTTGGCTAAGCGCCTTGGTTTCCTGGTGTTTGATTTGGTTGACCAAGATTTGCAAGCGAATGGCAGCTGGAAGTTTTTCTAGATCAGCTGCGTGCGCTTCAAAGATAGCGCTCGCTTGTGCTTGTGCAGCTTCATCATTGGCCTTAATCATATTAGCAATCATTAGCTGACGAACTTTTTCGTCTTCTTCTGTTTCACCAGGCTTAGCTTCCAGTCCCAAGCGTTCGAAGTTGTAACGGTTCATCCGTTTCAACAACTCATGGAAGGCTACTTCTGTTTCAGTTCCTTCATCCACAAAGAGACTGATTCCGCTCAAGACGCTCGAAACAGCAGAAACGACCAAGTAGGAACTTTCTTCTGTCAAATGTTCAATCACTGGCAAGAGGCTTGCATAAGAAATTTGACCACTTTCCGCTAAGAGACGGCGTTCTTGAACCACTTGTAGTTTCGAAGTGCTATCCAAGTTAGCAAGTTCAGCAAGGATGTCTTCTAACAATTCCCCACGGTAGTCACTGATATAGTGAGCTGTATTTTCTGTATTGAAGCGAAGAGCTCCGTTGTTAGCTGCTTTCAAGGCACTGTAGTTTGGAATTTCTAAGACTTCAGTTTCCAAGGTATCTGGAATACCTGTCCAGTTGCTATTCAATGGAACAACCCACTTACGGCCTTTTTCTTCTCTTTCTCCGATGAAGAACTGCTCTTGACGGATGATCAAGGTATCGTTCTCTACAACAGCTGAGACAACAGGGTATCCTGGTTGCTCCAACCAAGAATCCATAAAGGCTGCGACATCACGACCTGAAGCTTGCCCAAGAGCATCCCAAAGGTCACGACCGATGGTATTTCCGTATTGGTGTTTTTCAAAGTAAATCTTCAACCCTTTACGGAAGGCGTCATCGCCTAACCAACGGCGAAGCATGTGCATGAGACGGCTACCCTTAGCGTAAACGATGGCTGGGTCAAAGAGGGTGTTGATCTCGTCTGGGTGTTTCACTTCCACATGGACTGATTGAACGCCATCTGTAGCATCGCGTTTCAAGGCAGCAGGCACACCAGTTGTTTGGAAGTCTTCAAAGATATTCCAGCTTGGTTCGATGGCATCCAAGCTGACATATTCCATCATATTGGCGAAGCTTTCATTCAACCAGAGGTCATCCCACCATTTCATGGTCACGAGGTTTCCGAACCATTGGTGAGCCAACTCGTGAGCCACCACTAAGGCTACTGTTTGACGGCTTTGGGCAGTCGAATTCTCATCAACAAGAAGGTAGACTTCACGGTAGGTTACCAAGCCCCAGTTTTCCATCGCACCTGAAGAGAAGTCTGGAAGGGCGATATGAAGAGATTGAGGGATTGGATACTTCACGCCATAGTAGTCTTCATAAAATTCAATAGCACGAACGGCAATATCCAATGAGAAGTCCAAGTTTTCTAATGGGTGAGCTTTGGTAGAGTAGACACCGACTAGGGTTCCATTCTTGGTCTTAGCTGTCACCCCTTGGAGGTCTCCAGCCGCAAAGGCCAAGAGATAAGAAGACATACGTGGAGTCGTATCAAACTTCCAAATACCTGTTTCTTTGCGGTTTTCCACATCGATTTCAGGCATGTTAGAAAGAACGATTTCTCCTTCTTCTTGGTCAAACTTCACAGCCAAATCAAAGGTCGCTTTGGCTTCTGGCTCATCCACACTTGGGAAGGCTTCACGCGCAAAATGGCTCTCAAACTGAGTAGAGATCACTTCCTTCTTCACACCATCTACTGTGTAGTAAGAAGGATAAATTCCTGTCATATTGTCTGTGATCTTACCTGAATAGGTCAAGGTAATCGTTACTTGACCTGTCCCTTCTAATTCGACATAGACTGCTTCATTGTCATCATCCACCGTAAATGGACGGTTTTGACCTGCTACTTCTACTGTTTCGATGGTCAAATCCTTTTGGTGAAGAGAGATGCGAGTCTCTTTTACTTCTCCGCTAATGATCACTTTCCCTGAGAAAGTTTTACTAGAGCGGTTCAAATCTAAGAATAGATCGTAGTGCTTAGGTACAAATGTATCAATAAAATGTGCAACTGCTTGCATGAGTAACTCCTTCTTCATTTTTTCTCATCTTCTATTCTAACATAAATCCTACTAACTGTAAGGTAAGAGGGGGCAAAACCAGGTCTACAAAAAGACAAAAGTCTGAGATCATGACCTCAGACTTACTTTTCTTATAATTCCACAATTTTTCCAGTTTCGAAGTAGACAACCCACTCACAGATATTTTTAGCGTAATCACCAATACGCTCCAAGTAGTTGATGACTTGGAAGTAATCACGCCCAGTGATAATCAAGTCAGGATTATGCTTGATTTCTTCCGTTGCCAACTCTTGAATACGATCATAATACTCATTAATCTTTTCATCGCGAGTCGCTACTTCATAGGCCGTTTCAACATCCCCTTTTAAGTAGAGCTCCAAGGTTGCTTCAACAAAGTCTTTGACTTCTCGACCCATTTTGCTAATTTCTTCTTCTACAACCTTACTACGAAGTTCCCCCTTCATACGGATGGTTGCACGAGCGATAGATACCGCGTGGTCTCCCATACGTTCGACGTCAGACACAGCTTTTAAGACTGTCATAACCATCCGAAGGTCCTGAGAAACCGGTTGTTGAAGGGCAATCATCTCAAAGGATTTGCGCTCCAACTTCACTTCATATTCATTAATCTCTGCATCATCTTCGATCACCTGACGTGCCAGATCCCGGTCATGAGTGACAAAAGCTCGAACCGTGCGATTAATCTGGGTCAAGACTTCATTTCCCATAGCATAAAACTGGTTATGAAGTTTTTCTAAATCTTCTTCAAATTGTACGCGTAACATTTACTTTCCCTTTCTTATCCAAACTTCCCTGATACATAATCTTCTGTTTCCTTACGAGCAGGGTTCAAGAAGATTTTTGAGGTGTCATCATACTCGATGAGGTCCCCATCCAAGAAAAAGGCCGTTCTATCCGAGATCCGACTGGCTTGTTGCATAGAGCGCGTCACTAAGAGCATGGTATAACGATCCTTCAACCCATAAAGCGTTTCTTCAATCTTTCCAGCAGAAATCGGATCCAAGGCTGAGGTTGGCTCATCCAAGAGGATAATCTTTGGACTGGTTGCTAATACACGCGCCACACAAACCCGTTGTTGTTGCCCCCCTGAAAGCCCGATTGCTGAATCATGAAGGCGATCCTTGACCTCATCCCAAATAGAAGCGTTTTTTAAAGAGGTTTCGACCGCTTCATCCAAGACTTGCTTGTCCTTGATTCCATTAATCATGAGTCCATAGGTGACATTGTCATAGATAGACATTGGGAAGGGGTTGGGTTGTTGGAAAACCATCCCGATTTCCTTACGGAGCTCCACCGTATCAGTCCGTGGACTATAGATATTGTGACCATTGTAGATGACGGTTCCTGTCGTCGTCACCTCATGGTTCAAATCTCCCATCCGGTTAATAGCCTTGAGCAAGGTAGACTTCCCAGATCCAGAAGGACCGATTAAAGCCGTGATTTCTTTAGGGGTGAAATCCAGTGACACACTATTCAGTGCCTTTTTCTTATTGTAATAAACCGACAAGTCCTTGACTTGCAAAATTGGTTCTGTCATGTTTTCATCCTTATGTTGTTTCTAAGTTGCCAATTCCTATCCAAAGTGACCAGACACATAGTCGTTGGTTGATTGTAGTTTTGCATTTTGGAAAATATTGGCTGTTTTATCATACTCGATCAAATCGCCTAGATAGAAGAATCCTGTATAATCGCTGGCACGAGCAGCCTGTTGCATGCTGTGGGTCACGATGATAATCGTATAGTCCTTCTTCAACTCCAGCATGGTTTCTTCCAACTGAGCAGTCGCGATAGGATCCAAGGCTGAAGCTGGCTCATCCATAAGCAAAATCTCTGGTTTCACAGAGATCGCACGGGCAATACAGAGGCGTTGCTGTTGACCACCTGAGAGGGTCAATGCGGACTTGTGCAAGTCATCCTTAACCTGATCCCAGAGGGCTGCTTGCTTCAAGGATTTTTCTACGATTTCGTCCAGGACCTTCTTGTCTTTGACTCCTGCCCGTTCGTGAGGGAAGGTAATATTGCGGTAGATTGACTTGGCAAACGGATTTGGTCGTTGAAAGACCATCCCAATATGCTTTCTCATTTCATAGACATTGATATCAGGACGGTTGACGTCGATCCCTTCATACCAGATCTCACCAGTCACACGCGCAATATCAATGGTATCGTTCATCCGGTTCAAACTTCTAAGATAAGTGGACTTTCCAGATCCAGAAGGACCAATCAAAGCTGTGATTTTATTCTTCTCAAACTGCATATCCACGCCCTTGATGGATTCATTTGAACCATAGTAGACATGCAAGTCTTTGGTCGAAAGGACCACTTTTTCTTCAGGAAAAGTAATGATATGTTTCTCATCCCAATTGTACTTTGACATTTCTTCTCCTTTTATGCTGAGGTTAATTTCTTATGGAGGTAAGTACCGAGCTTACGCGCTCCAAAGTTGAAAATCAAAATGAAGATCAACAAAACTGCTGCCGATCCAGCGGATACTTCAATCGCATCTGGAATGGTACCTTCACTATTGACCTTCCAAATGTGGACTGCTAGTGTTTCTGCTTGACGGAAAATAGAGATCGGACTGGTCACACTAAAGAGGTTCCAGTTACTCCAATCCAAGGCTGGGGCAGACTGACCAGCTGTATAAATCAAGGCCGCTGCTTCCCCAAAAATCCGTCCAGAAGCTAGTACAACACCCGTAATGATACTTGGTAAAGCTTCAGGTACCACCACGTGAATCACGGTTTCCCAACGAGAAATCCCAAGCGCAAGTCCTGCCTCTCTTTGTGTATGGTGGACGTTTTGCAAACTATCTTCAATGTTCCGCGTCATCTGTGGCAGGTTAAAGACCGTCAAGGCCAAGGCTCCAGAAATAATCGAGAAGCCATATTGGAACTGCACTACAAAGACCAAGTAGCCAAAGAGACCGACTACGACCGATGGGAGAGAAGACAAGATCTCAATACAGGTCCGAACCAAGTTGGTCAATGGGCCCTTCTTGGCATACTCTGACAAGTAGATCCCTGCCCCCAAAGAAAGTGGGAAGGAAATAATCAAGGTAATGACTAAGAGGAAGAAGGAATTATAGAGCTGAATCCCAATCCCTCCACCCGCTTGGTAAGAGGAGGATTTGCTGGTCAAGAAGGTCCAAGACACATGCGGTAACCCTCTAACCAGGATATAGAGAATCAAAGAGGCAAGAATCGTAACTATAATTCCAGCAATAGCATAGAGAGTTCCTGTCGCTATCTTATCTATTTTTTTAGCGTGCATAGTTCTTCTTACCTCTTTCTTTCGTGATCAATTTGATAACGCTGTTAAATGCCAAACTCATCAGCAAGAGCACCAAGGCAAGTGACCAGAGAACGTTGTTGTTAACTGTTCCCATAACGGTATTTCCGATTCCCATAGTCAAAATAGAGGTTAAGGTGGAAGCTGGAGTCGTTAAAGATGTTGGAACAACCGCTGAGTTTCCGACTACCATCTGAATAGCCAAGGCTTCACCGAAGGCACGGGCCATTCCAAAGACAACTGCCGTAAAAATACCGGAGCGAGCGGCCTTTAAGGTGACATGCCAGATGGTTTGCCAACGAGTCGCTCCCATAGCCATACTTGCTTCCCGATAGTGACGAGGTACTGCCCGTAAGCTGTCTGTTGTCATAAAGGTCACAGTTGGAAGTATCATGACAAAGAGGACAAAGACCCCTGACAAGATTCCAAACCCTGTCCCACCAAAGATGGAACGAACAAATGGAACCACCACTTGCAAACCAATAAATCCGTAAACAACAGAAGGGATCCCTACCAACAACTCAATGGCTGGTTGTAAGAGACGAGCTCCCTTTGGAGAAACCTCTGTCATAAAGACTGCCGCACCGATGGCAAAAGGCGTCGCCACCAAGGCAGACAAAAGGGTTACAATGAAGGAACCCAAGATCATTGGCAAAGCCCCAAATTCTTTCCCTGACGGATTCCAAGTGGATCCAAAAAGGAAACTAAAGACATTAACCTTGTTGACAAAGAAGGTCGATAATCCCTTTTGGGCTACAAAAATCAAAATCAAAGCTACAACAAAGACAATCAAACTCATACAGCAGAAAGTAATGGTTTTACCAAATTTTTCCAAACGAGAATTATTGGACTTTGCGAGCATTTTTTTTGCTACTTCGTTCATGTTTTACCTAATTCTTCTTATTTCTTCGTAATGTTACCGTCAAGATCACGGCTGACTTTCATATCATTGATTGGGATATAGCCCATCTTACCAACGATTTCCTGCTGGACCTCATCTGTCATCATATAATCCAAGAATTTCTTTGCCAGTTTACTTGGCTCACCCTTGGTATACATGTGTTCATAGGACCAAATTGGCCAGTTATTATTCACTACGTTTTCCTTAGTTGGTTCATAGCCATTTAACTTCATGGTTTTGACACTATCATCCACGTAGGTAAAGGCCAGATAAGAAATGGCACCTGGAGTCTGGGAAACAATGTTCTTCACCATTCCGTTGGAATCCTGTTCCTGAGCCTGTTTAGGATCTTTGCCGTCCATGATGATGTCATCGAATACAGCACGGCTACCAGATCCTACTGCACGGTTCACAATGGTAATTTCCAAGTCCTCACCACCCAATTGCTTCCAGTTGGTATATTCACCAGTAAAAATCTTACGCAATTGTTCAGTAGTTAAATCGTCTACGGAAATCCCCTTGTTCGCAATGATGGATGTTCCTGCTACTGCTACTTGATGGTCTACCAAGCTAGAAGCATCGATGCCATCTTTTTCCTCTGCAAAAAGGTCACTATTTCCAATGTCGACAGCTCCTGATTGGACCTGAGAAAGACCTGTACCAGATCCACCCCCTTGGACATTGACAATCTTACCGGGATGCTCTTCAATATAACGATCTACCACCCCTTCAACGAGCGGTTGTAGGGCTGTTGATCCAACAGCTGTAATCGCTTCTCCACGGTCAATCCAAGACGCACAGGCAGAAAGAGAAGCTGCAAGTGCTACTGTTGCTAGCCCAAGGACTAGCTTTTTGCATTTATTCAATGTAAGTCTCCTTGAATCATAATCAAATATCGTTTAAATCTTATCTCTAAACACTTGTTATCTTCTAGTATTCTAGCAAGAATCACTCTATTTCCACTATAACATAGAAAGACGGCATTTCCTAATAATTTATCTAAATCTCAAACCTTTAGGAAAGAAATTTTTTAAGGTCCGTCCAGTCACTTTTGCAAAACCTAAACCATTTCCTCCAGCTAAGACCTGATACCAACCATTTGGGTAGTCTTGATCTAGCTGAATAGTCTCTCCAGCCACGTACTTCATAAAGTCTGGATCCGACAAGCTGACCGATTTCTTCACTTGATCTGGTTTCAGAGCTAGGCCCAAAGCAAAGCTAGGTTCAAAGCGATTTTTCTTAAAGGTTCCAAGGTGCAATCCATTGCGAGCAATCTTGACCTTTTTCAAATCAGGAAGTCCAACCGGCAAGAGATAAAGCTGGTCTCCAAAACATTGGTAGAGGCCCTCTAGGTCAATGGCCAGGCAATCCTTGGCAAAAGCTTGCCACAACTTCTTCTGCTCAGCCGTTAGATTGGAACGGCCTTCCTTGATCTTCTTGGCTTCAGGCTCTCCCTGATAAAGGAATTTAGCAACAAATTGCCCTTCCCCTTTGAAACGATGGGGATACATCCGGGCTGTTTCAGGATAGCCGATCCCCTCTACCATGCCATTGATT
Organism: Streptococcus sp. 400_SSPC; assembly: GCF_001072745.1. Lineage (NCBI taxonomy): Bacteria > Bacillati > Bacillota > Bacilli > Lactobacillales > Streptococcaceae > Streptococcus > Streptococcus sp. 400_SSPC. The sequence goes on from NZ_JVIQ01000020.1 coordinate 11,985, forward strand.
TTTTCAATCGGTAGCAATTCCAACTCATATTCTTCTAAGAGCCAAGAGACAATCTCTTCATTCTCTTCCGGTGCCCAGGTACAGGTCGAATAAACTAGCTGTCCACCTGGTGCCAGCATCTTGATAGCATCTGTTAAGATTTCTCTCTGGAGACCAGCACATTGGGCTGGATAATCAGGATGCCAATAGTCCATAGCATCTGGCTGCTTCCGGAACATGCCTTCACCAGAACACGGAGCATCCAAAACAATCAAATCAAAATAGGCTGGGAAAACCTTAGCCAAGCGATCGGCTGATTCATTGGTCACCACGACATTACGGGCTCCAAAGCGTTCGACATTCTCGACTAGAATCTTGGAGCGGCCCTTGTGGATTTCATTGGAAACAAGGAGTCCTTGATTGTCTAAATAAGAGAGCAAGTGGGTCGTCTTGCCACCCGGTGCTGCCGCAAGATCCAAGACCTTCATACCTGGTTTTGGATGAGCTACTTGGGCTACCATTTGGGCAGCCGGTTCTTGCGAATAGACCAGTCCAGTGACATGGGCAATGGATTTCCCTGATACCTTGCCATAGTAACTCCAAGGCATGCCTGGAATAGGTTCATCACCTCTGATTTGCTCCGCCTTCAATGGATTAGTCCGATAGGCAGATACGGCCGGCTCGTCAAAGGTTTGAAAGAAGGCCTCAGCCTCCTCTCCAAGTAGTTGGGTATACTTTTCTTTAAATCCTTGAGGAAAGGTCATGCGTCTTTTCCTTTCGTCAAAAAGGGTTGAATCTCATCTAGTTTACAAGTTGGGACCATCATGATAGGCTCCAAGGTCTCATAGCTAGGTTCTTTCCCTTCCAAGGTCAAGACTGAGTATCCGAGGCACTCACCCATAATAGCTGCTGCTGCATAGTCCCATGGCCAAATATAGCTAAAGTAGCCTAAAATGCCACCAGATAGAATCTTGGTAAAGCTGATACCAGCGCTCCCGTAGACCCGAATCCCCAAGCACTCTGCTCCCAGATCCGCCATGCCCCAAGCGTTGGACTTGAGCATGCCGACATTAGAAGCCACTAATAAGTCCCCAATAGGCCTATTTTGAAACGGTTTTAGTTCTTTGTCATTGCAAAAGACTCCAAAATCCTTTCCACCAAAAAAGAGATGGTCGCGCATGACATCATAGATCAAGCCAAACTGACCAAGACCTTCTTCAAAATAGGCAACCATAACAGCAAAATCTTCTTTTTGGGTCACAAAATTATTGGTCCCATCAATGGGATCAATCACCCAAACCTTACCGGAGTGAATAGGAGCACGAAGTTCATCTTCTTCAGCAAAAATTTGATCTTCTGGATAGGCTTCTAAAATCTTGCCAACCAGGGTTGCTTGCACTTCCTGATCCATCTGAGTCACCAAATCCGTCGGATTTGTTTTGACAGTAATCGCTAGCTGGTCATGTAAGTGTTCTCTTAGATAGCTTCCTGCTTCTTTGACAATGGTCTTAGCAAATTCTAATTTATTGATCAATCGAAAACCATCCTTCCCCTTTTTCTTTCGCGGCTTTGGTTGCGCGGTAAAGTGAGTAGCCACTGACCTCTTCAAACTCCTTTCCCAGACGCTTTTCTTCGCCAATACTTGGGACAACTTTCTTAAAGGCCTTATAGGCTTCTAGGTAGATACGAGCATCTGCCTTTTGTTCATAGGCTTGTTCAACCTGATTAAAAAAAGAAAGCACCGAAGCAAGCTCTTCAGTGCTCCACGATAAATCGAGTGGGTAACTATAATTTTTATTCATATTAATGGATCTCCGCTCTTAATGTAGCAGATCTTAACTCTTCCTTACGATATCCTCGAGGGAGAAATGCGCGAATTTCATCCTCATTAAAACCAATTTGCATCCGTTTCTTGTCTAGAATAATTGGGCGACGCAAAAGACTAGGATTCTCCTCAATCAACTTGATTAAAGCAGAAATCGATAAATCCTCTACATCAACATTTAACTTCTGAAAAATTTTAGAACGAGTTGAAATAATATCGTCTGTACCGTTCTCAGTTAGAGCTAAAATATTACGCAACTCCTCAGTTGTTAGAGGACTCGTCATAATATTGTGTTCCTTAAAAGGAACCTCATGTTTTTCTAACCAAGCTCTGGCCTTGCGACAGGATGTACAACTCGGAGACAAAAATAATGTAATCATGTTCTTCTCTTCTTTTTTTGGACACACTTAGCTGACTCTATTATACAAAATTATTCCATGCTTGCATAGTGATTTTTTAATTTAGACAAAGAAAATTCTCCCCTTAAGGGAGAATTTCTAACAAAAATTAATTTGTCCATTTACGAGCCATGATCTCATCCTGGCGCAGTTGCTCGACGAGTGCTTCTACACTATCAAATTTGACCATTTCTCGAATCTTGTCTAACCAAAAAATCCGAATCGTATGTCCATAAATATCTTTTGAAAAATCAAAGATATTGGCTTCAAAGCGAAGTTCCGTCCCATCAAAGGTCGAGTTTTTCCCTACAGAGGCCATCCCCCGGTGACGCTGACCTAGCACTTCTACTTCGACGACATAAACACCATCTTGAGGGAGATGGGTGCGATCGATCGGTGCCAGATTTGCTGTTGGAAAACCAATGGTTCGCCCCCGTGCATCACCATGGACTACGATGCCACGACTGGATAAGGGATAACCTAAAAGATCAGCTGCTTCTTTCACTTGGCCAGAGGCAATGGCCTGGCGAATACGGGTCGAGCTGATTTTTTTGCCCTGGTCTAGGACAGGTGGAACTACGATGACTTGGCCTTTAAAATAGGTTCCCAAATCACTAGCTACTTTCTTATCGCTACCAAAGCTATAATCAAAGCCTGCCACTAAGACACGAGCTCGAAGTCTTGTTAGGTAGGTAGTAACGAATTCTTGGGCCGTATGAGCCGCAAAATCACTGGTAAAATCGATAAGATATAGATCATCGACTCCCAGTTCTTCCATTCGTTTAAAACGCTCCTCTGGATTTTGGAGGTGGAGGAGTAATTCTGGTTGGTAACGGGCAAAAGCCAATTTGGGAGATTCTGGAAAGGTCAAAAGAGCTACTCGAAGTCCTTGCTCATCGGCAATAGTGCGGGCTGTCCGAAAGAGCTCCTGATGCCCTCGATGAAGACCGTCAAAATAGCCCAAGACAAGAACAGTATCTGCTTGAGCTTTTATTTCTTTTTCACTAGATACATAACAAATGTTCATAAATTTATTGTAACACACTTTCTGTCAGAAAAACCTTGCGAGGTTTGTAAAGTTCTTCCCTTTTTTCCAAAATGGCTACCAACTTCTCTTGGTAAAAAGCAGCTAACTCTCTGGCTTCGCTCTCAACTGGAATAAAGCGTCCCACTTGGACTTCGCCAACCTCTTCAACTGTCAGCTCTACTTTTTCCAGATCCCCGGTACCAATCTCAAGTGGATGAAGGAAGCTCAAATCTCCTTGCCTTACCTTTTCAGCAAGCTCTTCCAGGGTCAAGGCATTATCCAGTGACAAACCGGCAGCACTGGTTCGGGTCAGATGAGACATATGGGCGGAGTAACCAAGCTTCTCTCCCAAGTCAACCGATAAGGTACGGATATAGGTTCCCTTGCTACATTTTACTCGGAAAGTAAAACGCGCAAGTTTATCCTCGTAGCAAATGGGACTGGTTCTTTCAAAACTATAAATGGTCACCTGACGTTCTGGACGTTCGACCTCCTGACCAGCACGCGCATATTCATAGAGCTTACGCCCATTGACCTTGACTGCTGAGTACATTGGTGGAATCTGGGTGATAGGCCCTGTCAGACTAGCAATGGCTTCATCAACAAGCTTTTCATCCAGTGGAGACAAAACAGGAGTCTCTGCGACAACTTCCCCACTAGCATCCTCGGTCGTTGTTGAATATCCCAGAGTGATTTCCCCCTCGTAGACCTTGCCCTCATCCTGCATGAACTCGACCATACGAGTCGCCTTCCCTACAGCAATGGGTAAAACGCCCACCACATCCGGATCCAAAGTTCCTCCATGGCCAATCTTCTTGGTGCCTAAGATTTTCCGAAGTTTAAAGACCACATCATGCGAAGTCATGCCCGCTTCTTTTTTTATATTAATAATTCCGTCCATGTCTTGCTTTCTATTTTCCTTTCTCATCATGTGGTTAATAAATTTTTTTCATTCGTTCCAGTATCATTAAACCATCCTCTCATGCCTTTAATTAGGCTATTGGTACCTTTTTTAAGATTCCTTTTAATGTAGCATCAATAATAAATCTATAGGTAAATACCCTACTATTCATCTCTATTTCTCCAATTCTTTATGATATTATAAATAGAATGTATCAGAAGAATTACTAATAATAAGAACCAAGAGCGTAATGATACCAAACTGACAACCACAACAAGCAAAGCTGATAAAAAATAAATGATAAACGCCTCTAACTTGGAAGGTCTTCTCCCCTCTGGAAGCATATCTAAATGTTCCTTCGTTAGAGCTGAGCGGTCACTGAATTGATAAAAGTAACGATATCTTGCAGATAAAGAATCAATATCTAAAAAGTCATATCCCCTAATATAATCAACTATATAAAACATCAGTAAACTGTCAATTTCGTCAATATTTTCAGTATAGAGAGAAAAGTTTCTCTTTCCAGCAATTGCAATATTACTTGCAGCATAAACGGCAATCGGAATGCCATCTTTTGTCACAGGTAGAATATCTCCTTTACTACCTGAACCTACACACTTCATTTCATAGTTGTTTAAATTGAATTGAAAAACTCCATGCCAATATGCTTGTTCCCATAAATGATCAAATCTTTCTTCTTCAAAATAAATCAAATCCTTATTTAACCCTCTTGCGACTATTCTTTTTCTTTTAGAAATGTATTCTGATGCTTTCAAGACAAGAATTTCTACATCTTTTGCATATAGACGATAACCTTCCTCTTCTTGAACGATTTCAATCCTCTCAGTCCAATGTTCTTCATCAGGTAGTTTCGACTGAAGGATAAATCCCTCTGAGTTTCCTCGTAATTGTAGTTGTATTTCCATGCTTTACTCCCCTATTGATAAGCCCAATCCAAATGGTCCTAGTTTCATTTTTGCCTCTGCTTTTTTAATATCTGGACAGCAATTTATTATCATGAGTGACTCCACACCTTCTCTCACACGAACAACACTTCCAATCGGTGAAGCTCTACGTTCCGACATCAGTTTTCTCCTTCTAAATATTTCTGCGCTTCCTGAACATAAAAAGCTCTGGATTTTCATGGGCTATGCTTTCAAACAAACTTCGAGCACGAGCTTCATCTCCTTTTAATTGAGCATTGAGTGCTCCATAATAAGAGAACATGATTCGAGCTAGCTTACTTTCTGATTCGGTAGTATCGAAGTAGTCGTTCACTTCTTGATTAAATACAATATCTTTTATGGCTTGAGCAACGAGTTTTGCCTTACCATCTTTCGAATCTGGCGCATTGGACAACTGTTCTCAAAGAAAGCAATATCTTGCACATCTTGAAGATGGATAGACACTTCTAATAGTTCAAAGCTTGATATTAAAAATGTATAGTCTCTTAATCTGCCCCAAATTTTTTTCAAATTATATTTGGACATATTTTCCATGGCAGATTGAAAGTCTCCTTTTTAAAACCACTGGCATCTTCCGTCGTGGTAGAAAATCCCAAAGTGATTTCTCCCTCGTAGATTTTACCCTCATCTTGCATAAATTCGACCATCCGGGTCGCTTTTCCTACGGCAATCGGAAGCACCCCGACCACATCCGAATCCAGAGTCCCTCCATGGCCAATCTTCTTGGTTCCTAGGATTTTCCGCAGTTTAAAGACCACATCATGTGAAGTCATCCCTGCTTCTTTTTTTAGATTGATAATTCCGTCTATTTGAATTGCTCTTTCTATCTCATGTATGACCATGACGGTCACTGAGCCTTTATTATACCATGATTCAACGACCGTTTCCATCATATCGTTGTACGTTCTCAATCGTTTAAAA